>CAXSDW010000198.1:0-2068 GCA_964236235.1 uncultured Chitinophagaceae bacterium | reverse complement strand
CTTTCTTTATGGAAGAATGTAAACGAATGGGTTTAAAAGTTTTGGGACCTGATATCAATGAATCGCAAAAAGGCTTCGCCGTTAATAAAAAAGGCGAGATAAGATTTGGATTCAGTGGCATGAAAGGTGTTGGTGATACTGCGCTTAATTACTTAATTGAAGAAAGAGAAAAGCGAGGTTTTTACACTTCAATTTTCGATATTATAAAAAGAGCAAACCAAAGGTCGGTAAATAAAAAAACGCTTGAAAGCCTTGCCTATGCCGGCGCTTTTGATTGCTTCACTAATATTCACAGGGCGCAATATTTTTTTACGCCGCAAGGAGATACATCAACAGGGCTTGAAAAAATAATGAAATTTGGTCTGCAATATCATTCTCAGTTAGCAGGCAGTTTAAATACTTTATTTGGTGATCTGCAAATGTCTGAAATTATTCCGCCTCAATTGCCTGATTGTGCTCCGTGGCCGCTTATTCAATTATTAGATCATGAAAAAGAAGTTACAGGAATGTTCATGAGCGGCCATCCCCTGGATAATTTTAAATTCGAATTAAAATATTATGGACTTACGCCAATATCTGAATTTAACGAATTTAAAGAAGCAATAAATCTTCAGCCAAATCCCGGGAAGCTTTTTAGAATGGCTGGTTTGGTAGCAACGGTTCAACATAAAATATCGAAGAATGGAAACAAATACGGCGTATTTATTATTGAAGATTACACAAGCAAAATGGAGCTTACCTTATGGAGTGAAGATTATATAAAGTATTCAAATTACCTGGAAGCAGGAATGGTTATTTTTATCAATGGCTGTTTTAAGCAACGTTATGCTGCCTCCCAGTTAGAGTTTAAAGTGAGTAACATAATACTTCTTGAAACAATGAAAAGAATATGCACTAAAAAAGTTCATATTGATTCACATCCAAAATATATTACAAAGGATATTGTAGCGTTTCTTGATAAGAACATTAAAGACTTTCCCGGTAATTCTTCCCTTAAGCTTTGCCTTGCAGATAATGTATCAAAATTAAAAGTAGGTATGTATAGCAGTGAAAGCGGCTTTGAAATGAATGACGAAATGGCTAAGTTTCTGCAACAAACTCCGCAACTGGAAGTGCAGGTGGAATTAACATGATGTGAATATGTCAATTTCGCTTCTTTTAAATATTGGTTGTAGTTTTGTTGATAATTGACCATTGACAGTTGACCGTTTTTGGAAGCTTATACCTTAAATATTAAACAAACAATTAAATAAAAAAATATGGCAAACGAATTCACCGATTCAAATTTTAAAGAAAAAGTTTTAAATTCTGATAAATTAAGCGTTATCGATTTTTGGGCTGAATGGTGTGGCCCATGCCGTGCTATCGGGCCGGTAATTGAAGAACTTGCTACAGAATATGATGGCAAAGTAAATATTGGTAAAGTGAATGTTGACCACAATCCTCAAATAAGTATGGACTATGGAATTACCAGCATTCCTGCTATTTTATTTGTAAAAGGAGGACAGGTAGTTGACAAATTAGTAGGCGCCCAGCCGAAAGCTAATTTTGTAAAAAAGATTTTGGCGCATCAGTAATTTTAAGTTATTTTTTTAAATTGCTTAAATAATTAACCGTCTTATAATTTTATAAGGCGGTTTTTTATTTGATTAATTTGTACTTAATGTAGTCTCAGTATGTATATCTTCAATTGTATTAATATGCTTATGCTTAAAAAATATAACAAACATTACAGCAACAATAAAAGCATATAAAGCAAAACTCACCCAGATGCCATGCCAGTCTTTACTGTTATCTAAGTAAGTAAAATATTTTTGAATGACAATTCCGCTTATGGAGCTTCCGAGCACCGCTCCAATACCATTAGTCATCATCATGAAAAGCCCTTGCGCACTTGCTCTTATGGAAGGATCACTTTGCGTTTCTACAAAAAGCGAACCTGAAATATTAAAAAAATCGAATGCCATTCCATAAATAATACAGGAAAGTATAATCATCCATAAACCATCTCCGGGGTTTCCGTAAGCAAACAAACCGAAGCGGAAAACCCATGCCAGCATACTTATAA
>CAXSDW010000197.1:0-2148 GCA_964236235.1 uncultured Chitinophagaceae bacterium | reverse complement strand
CGTGCTGCCTAAAACCGCTTTTATCAGATAAACCATGCGTAAGGTGAGTTAGTAAGTGTATTGGGAGCAGAAGGATTTCCTAAATCAATGCCGAGACCATCAGCCGGTATGTTCATTTCTTTTTGTTTCTTCAAAAGCGTTTCAAATATTTCAGAGTTAAATTTTATACGCAGGTATTCCCGTTTGGTGTTTTTTGCTTCCTGTAATCTTAGTATAAACGGCTTTGCAGCATACCAGATTAAAACAGGCAGCAAGAATAACAATAGTACCGTAATAAAATTACCTGCTGATAAAAGAGGAAAAGGAAACAAGAAACTATTAGCTAAGACATTAATGCCGCCTAATACTAATAAAGCCTGTACTGCAAGGCAAAGCACACACCATTGTTTTGCCACCCGCCACTGATAATAAACAGAAAATACAGTGTAAGGTAAGGCAAGTACATTCAACCATCCAAAAAGGGAAATGGTGCTGGTTAAATCAGAACCGGCAAATAATAATACCAGCAGGCCCCCTGTAAAATAAAAGAAACCTACCTCGCTCCAGCTAAGCCATGAAAATAATTTTGATTGTTTGCCTGTAAGTATGGCGTTACAATTTCCTTTTGAAATACCGGTACAAACCTTTTGGAGGAGAGGGTTCGTTTTATCAATTTCGTACCAGAGTAAAAGAGAGGTAACCACTGCACCAGCCAACAATATAAAATACTGAAAGTAAACACCTGTTACGTTAGCGACCTCGATGTTGCCGCTATGATTTATTATGCTATAAATAGAAAAGAAAGAAAGGATTGTCAGTAAAGCAAATAATGAAGCCGGAATAATAGAACTGATGATGGCTTTTAATTTGTTTTTCTCATATTCCTTTTCTCCCGAATGTTCATCAGGCTCTGCGATTAAATAAATACCTGTCCAGCTCTTCAGAAATTCTTCTTTGCTTTTAGTTATGGCTGTATTATAATTTTTTGCAAATATTTCAATGGCAGTATCAGCTACTTGTGTTACAATAGATAGAGGATGGGCCCTGTCATTTGTATAAGCTATGAATGGAACAGGAAGCTGGTTAATTTGACTTGGCTCAATTTTACCGGCACCATTTGGAATGCTCCACTTATTTAAGGTATCACTTATACATAATAAGCCTGGCCAATCAGGATGGTTTTGCAAGATTTCATTTACCGTTGCATCGTTAGCTTTTACTTTCAATAGCTTAAGGAAAGCAATGGTGGCTTTTACATTAGGTTCGTATTGATTAAACATAATACAAGCTATATTGAAATAATCCTGATGAGAAATATGAAAGTGGACAGGTTTGTGCGGAGCTGCTAATGCAATGAAAATGACAGTGAAATAAAGAAGTCAGGAAATTCAAAATAGGACTCACTACTTTCTTTAAAAAAACATTATAAACAAATATTACAACCTTTAGGATATTGAAGCAATGGGGTAATTCTTTTTCTAATTATGTTTTTATTAATATTAATAAAAACAATACTTCACCAAAGTAAACACTTTAAAATTGCATATTCTTCTTCTATTCCATAATAAATTATTCTAATTACTTATAATTTATTATACTTGTGCATTCAATCTTTCTGCATGGAGACTAAAAAAGATGAAGATTTGCTGAGACAAATCGGGAACAATTTGCTTCAATTACGTACATCAGCAGGTGTTAAACAAGAGAAGGTAGCACGGGACATCGGCATAAAGCAGGAAACGCTGAGTAAATATGAAAATGGCGGTACCGATATTCCTATATGTACTTTGGCTGCTTTTGCAAAATATTTTAAGGTTGACATCAGCGCTATCATAAATATTCATCCCAACCAGGTTTTTAATGTTAACGGAAGCAACAGCGCCAATGGTGTTATACAAAACCAGCACAATCAGCTTGATGAAGGATACAGACTGTACATAGAGCAGTTAAAAGATGAAAATAGTTTTTTAAAAGATCAGTTGAAGGCAGGGAGATAAAAGGTTTCAACTTTAGTTGTAAACTGTTCAGCGTTATCAACACCTATTCCCCCAACTGCAAAACCCGTATAGCAGACGGATGTTTCGAATCATGATAAATGCGAATAGTTTCAGGAGTAAAATCTTTATCATTCGCCCTGGCAATATTCATAAACTTTTGCGGGTTCCGGTC
>CAXSDW010000196.1:0-2150 GCA_964236235.1 uncultured Chitinophagaceae bacterium | reverse complement strand
TCGTGTAATTCGTGTTTGATAATTAGTGTAATAAATAATACAGCAATGGCAAAAATAGGCATCAATATAGCAACCGGCAGTTTGCAAAAAGAAGAAATAATTGTAGGTATTGATCTTGGCACAACAAATAGTTTGGTTGCAATTATACATCCTGAAACAAAACAGCCGGTTGCCTTAAAGGAACATAACAGCAGTTCTCTTGTTCCGTCAGTTATTCATTTTGGCAATGCCGGAGCAATAACAGTGGGTGAGGAGGCAAAAACTTATCTTATTACAGAACCTCAAAATACCATTTTTTCTGCCAAGAGATTAATGGGTAAATCTTATCATGACTTAGAAAATAACAGTTCCTTTTTTACCTATAAAATAATTGATGATGATAAAGAAAACCTCGTAAAAGTTCAGGTTGGAGAAAAATTTTATTCCCCGGTAGAATTATCTTCTTTTATATTAAAGGAGTTAAAACAAAGAGCTGAACATATTTTAAAAACGCCTGTGAACAAAGCAGTAATTACCGTGCCTGCATACTTTAATGATACACAGCGCCAGGCTACAAGAGACGCCGGAAAGCTTGCCGGGCTTGATGTTTTGCGCATAATAAATGAACCAACGGCCGCAAGCCTTGCTTATGGAATCGGCCTGCATAAAGACGACCATAAAACAATTGCTGTGTATGATCTTGGCGGCGGAACATTTGATATTTCTATATTAAGAATAAGTAATGGAATTTTTGAAGTGCTTTCTACAAATGGAAATACATACTTAGGTGGCGATGATTTCGATAATGCAATTGTAAGATTCTGGCTTCAGCAACTTAACATTAATGAAGACGAAATAAAGACCAATAAAGAATTTGCTCAAACGATCCGTTTAAAGGCTGAAGAAGCCAAAAAAAATCTTTCATCAAATGAAAATTTTGTTGGCGAAATAAATGGAAAGAACTTAAGCATTTCAAAAAGTGAATTTGAAAATATTATAAAACCGTTCATTGATACTACAATAACCTGTTGTAAAAATGCTTTGAAAGATGCCGGGTTGCAAACAAAAGATATTGATGTAATAGTAATGGTTGGCGGCTCTACGAGAGTGCCATTTGTAAAGAAAAGTGTAAGCGAATTTTTTGGAAAAGAAGTAAATGATTTCATGAATCCTGATGAAGTGGTTGCTCTCGGCGCTTCTTTGCAGGCGGATATTTTAGCAGGAAATAATAAAGATATTTTGTTACTTGATATTACACCGCTTTCTCTTGGCATTGAAACAAGAGGCGGCTTAATGGACGTTTTAATTCCACGCAATTCTAAGATTCCGGTAAAATCATCAAGGCAATATACTACGCAGGTAAATGGACAAAGCGGTATAAAAATTTCTGTTTACCAGGGAGAAAGAGATCTTGTAAAAGACAACAGGAAGTTAGCCGCGTTTAACCTAACAGGAATACCTGCAATGCCGGCTGGTTTACCAAAAGTAGAAGTGTCTTTTTTAATAAATGCTGATGGTATTTTAATTGTAACAGCAAAGGAGCTTCGCAGTGGTATTGAACAAAGCATACAAGTGCAACCTCAATATGGATTAACCGACGCGGAAGTAGAAAAAATGCTGCTGGAATCTATCACACATGCAAAAGATGATATTGCCGCAAGAGCCTTGCTGGAAGCCATTACTGAAGGCGAACAGTTGCTGGAAACCACGGAAAAATTTGTTCAAAAGAATGCTTCTCTTTTAAGTGAAATTGAAATGATAGATACAGCAAATGCGATGCAGGCATTACAGTTAGCACTAACCATGAATGATAAAGATCTTATCCATAATAAAATCGAAACGCTTAATAACATTTCAAGGCCTTATGCGGAAAGGATTATGGATGAAGCTGTGTCAAATGCAATGCAGGGAAAACACGTTTAGAATATTATTCTGCTTTATTTTTTAATGCATTTGCTTTTGTAAACGCTGTAAATCCAATAAGAAAGAAAAAAGGAAAAATGGTAAGCACAAAACGATTGTGCCAGTCATCGCAGGTAAGTAAAGTAGTGATCCAATACAGCAAAATAATTGCTGACATATAAATAATCGCCGGCTCTTTTCTTGACAGCATTTTATAAGCGCCGGCAAGTGATAATATATAAAACGGATAGAAAAATAAGACAAGAAAA
>CAXSDW010000195.1:0-2275 GCA_964236235.1 uncultured Chitinophagaceae bacterium | reverse complement strand
ACTTTTCGTATGCCAATTTCTTTTGTGCGCTGTAATGTTATAAATGAAGCCAGGCCAAATAATCCAAGGCATGCTACTAATATGGCGAGTCCTGTAAATAAACCAAACACCTGCCCGAAACGCTGATCTGCTTTATATTGTTCATCGTAATGATCGTCAAGAAAAAAATATTCAAATGTATTGCCGGGGAAGAATTTATTCCATACTGCTTTTACACGATCAACCGTTTGAGTAACCTGGGAAGTATTAATCTTAACAGACAGGTAACCACTTCCTTCAGGTATACAACGAAGTATCAATGGTTCATAAGATTCACGTAAAGATTGCTGGTGAAAATTTTCGCTTACACCTGCTATTGTATATTGCTCTCCCCAGAAGTCAATTTTTTTACCAAGCGCTTCTTCCGGTTTATTAAAGCCTAATTGCTCTATACCTTTCCTGTTAAATATTACAGCATGATCATCTGTGCCAAATTCTTTTGAAAATGCCCGGCCTGCAATTAGCTTTAAGCCGTATGTTTTTATATAATCATAGTCTACCCCGATAATCCGATATTGTTTTTGAGTAGATTCATCAGCACCTGCAAGCTTTATCCCGCCTGCATTCCAGCCAACAGCTTCACCAGGGATACTTGTTGATACAGCAATGCTGCGTACAGAAGCTTCGTGGCTTAATTCTTTTTTTAAGGTTGTTATTTTCTGCAGAAAAGTAGAATCTACTCCAACTATTGGCGATGTTACAACCAAAGTCTGATCTATATTAATGCCCAATGATTGTTTGCGCATGTATTGTATCTGGCGGTAAACAATAAGAGTTCCTATTAATAAAAACAATGAAGCAGCAAATTGAAACACTACCAATGATTTTCTTAATAATGTGCTTTGTGTTGTACCACTCATCTTACCTTTTAGTACTTCAATAGGTTTGAAACCCGATAACACAAAAGCGGGATATAAACCTGAAAAGAATATACCGATCACAAACAATGCTATAAGGCCAAGCCAAAAATTGCTTTTTATAAATAACGAAAAAGAAAGTTGCTGACCTGAAAGCGTGTTAAATCCGGGAATTGCAATAATGACAATCAGCATGGCAAGTATTAAGGCAAGGCCATTCAATACTGCCGATTCAGAAAGAAACTGTGTAATTAATTGGCTTCGCTGGGAGCCTATTGCTTTGCGAACGCCCACTTCCCTTGCCCTGGTTATAGCACGTGCTGTAGCCAGATTGATATAGTTTACCCACGCTATTATTACTATAAAAAATGCAATGCCTAATAAGAGGTACACTGTTTTCCCATCACCGTTGGCGCCGGGTTCCATCATATAATGAGAGTACAAATGAATATCTTTTAAAGGCTGTAGAAGATAGGTAACTGAGGCATTAAATTTCTTCATATTAGCACCATCCGCTTTCTCAACAATTGGAACGAATTTTTTTTCAACTACTAAAGGGTTAACACCTTTTTTCAACAATAGATAAGTAAGGCATCCATCCCACTCCCAGGCTGTTTCAGGGTTATTATTATTTTTCGACTGTAAGTTTATAAATGTTACATAAGAAATAAGCATATCCGGCTTAAGCTGGGTATTAAACGGCGCATCTTTGTACACAGCCGTGATAGTATAAGTATTCTTATTATTTAGCTCAAGTGTTTTGCCAACCGCATTTGTATTACCGAATATTTTACCGGCTGTTGTTTGTGATAAGGCCACAGTAAAGGGCTCTGTTAATGCAGTTTTTTTATTTCCCGAAACCAAAGGATAAGTAAATATGTTGAAGAAAGAGCCGCTTGCAAAATATACTTTATCAATCTTTAAAGGCTGATTATTGAGCTCTGTAATTACCTGCCCATTTTGAACAACCTTTACATAATCTTCTATTTCAGGTATAGCATCTTTAAAAGAATTGCCTGCTGCAAAAGCGCCGGCAGCCCATTGTGTGCTTAGTTTTCCATTATCGTACCTGTCTTGTTGCACACGATAAATTCTCTCCTTATTGGTTTGAAAATTTTCATAACTTAATTCGAAAGACACATATTGTAAAATGAGCAAACATGCGGCAATACCAATAGCTAAACCAAAAATGTTGATGCCTGAATAAGCTTTGTGGCGAATGATATTGCGCCAGGCGATCTTGAAATAATTTTTTATCATATTTGGTCTTTAAATTTATAGTTTGATGATCTTACTATTATTCTCAATCATGCTAATCTTATCAATCAAATTAATCATGGTTCAAACGTTTTTTACTCCGTTCTCAAACTCTTTACAGG
>CAXSDW010000194.1:0-2392 GCA_964236235.1 uncultured Chitinophagaceae bacterium | reverse complement strand
ATGACAGCAATTATTTTTGGTGCAAACGGGCAAGATGGGTTTTACCTTACAAAAATACTTGCCGGCAAAGGGTTTCAGGTGATAGGCATTTCCAGGAGCGCTGATTTTATCAAAATAGATATATCGGATTTTGAGGCAGTTAAAAAAATTATTGAACGCTATAAGCCTGAGTATATCTTTCATCTTGCAGCCAATTCTACTACAGCGCACCAGGCATTATTTGATAATCATACAGCAATAAGCACAGGCACTATAAATATTTTAGAAGCAGTAAAACAAATGTCTCCGGCTACTAAAGTATTTCTTTCAGGCAGCGGACTTCAATTTGTAAACCAAAACAAACCAATAAAAGAAACTGATGAGTTTGAAGCGTCCAGTGCTTATTCGGTGGCACGTATTCATTCAGTGTATGCAGCCCGTTATTACAGGAGCCTGGGAATTAAAGTTTATGCAGGTTATTTTTTTAATCATGAAAGTCCACGCAGAACGGAAAGGCACATAAGCAAAATGATTGCAGAAGCTGTAAAGAGAATTGCCAAAGGAAGTACAGAAGTGATTGAGATAGGAGATATGAGCGTAAAAAAAGAATGGACATACGCAGGAGACATTATGAATGCAACAGTATTATTAACAGAGCAGGATAAGATTTACGAAGCAGTTATTGCCTCAGGAAAAGGATATACAATTGAAGAATATATTATTAAATGTTTTCACTTTATCGGGAAAGATTGGAAACAATTTGTTAAGGAGAAAAAAGATTTTACACCTCAATATAAAAGCTTAACAGGCGACGCTTCCACCATACTTTCTTTAGGATGGAAACCGGGAAAAGACTTTGATGATCTTGTAAAAATGATGCTTACTGAATAGTGACAGAAAAGCTTACAATATTATTGGTACAATTATTTTCAAACGGCGATTGCTTATATGCAACCACAGTTGCAAAACAAATAAAAAAAGATTACCCGGGTTGTAAATTGATATGGGCAATTGCAGGGTTTTGCAAATCTATCATCGCCAATAATTCTTATGTGGATGAAATAATGGAAGTGAATTCTGTTCCGAAAAATGACGTGGCTGCATTCAGGAAATTAAAAAAAGACATAAAGAGAAGGCATGACGCCGGTGAGTTTGATCTTGTATTTGTCACTCATAATATGGATACTAACCAGGCATTATACGATGGATGTATCAGGAGCGGAATTTTAAATGCTTATCCGAATCCTATAACCGTTCCACTGCAGCCGGTTTTAGATCTTTATGAAAAAGAAAAAGATACTGTAAAGCAATTTGCATCAGCACATCAGTTGCAAATTTATAAACATGTTATACTTTTTGAGTTTGCGCCTCAAAGCGGCCAATCAAAAATTACAAAACAATCAGCAATAAGTATTTCAGAACAATTAGCCACAGATAATACAATAGCAATTATACTTTCTTCAGGAAATAAAATAGATCATGCCGCTAAAAACATCATTGATGGAAGCGTGCTCACATTGAGAGAAACAGCGGCGCTTACGCATCACTGTTCCTTGTTGCTTGGCTGTTCCAGCGGTATTACATGGATAAGCACATCAGGTGCGGCAAAGCAATTACCTATGATACAAATTTTAAATCCTGATACAACATGGGTGAATCCGGTATCAAGAGATTTTGAAAGATATGGTTTTGATACTTCCACATTAATAGAATTTACTGATGTTAGCGAAAACAAAATAGTTGCCTGTGTTAAAGAAGCTATGTCACACTTTAGCCATGCAAAAGCAATATATAATCAGCAAATTCCTTTGCAGTTTAAAACCAGCCGCAAAATAGTTTATAACCTTCTTTGCTACCTTGAGTTTGGCGCTATTGCAAAGCATATAAAAGTTAACAGAAAAGTGTATGGAGACAGGTGGTCTTTTTACAGGGAAGTTTTAACAGGTATTATAACTGCGCCTTTTAAGCTTTTAATAAACATGTTTAAAAAGAAAATTCTTAAACTGCCTCAGTGATCAGCTTGCTTTTTTGCTGATAAATAATCTCTTCTTCCATCATTTCTTTTACAAGCATATCTAAAGAATATTTTGGTTGCCAGCCCAGCTTCCTATTGGCTTTTGCTGCATCTCCAATCAGCAAATCAACTTCTGCCGGCCGGAAATATCTTGGATGAATACCCACAACTTGTTTACCAATTGGTAACTGATAACTGGGATGTCCGCAGGAAACAACATATCCTTTTTCATGTTCACCTTCACCTTTAAATTCAACGTCAATCTCAAGGTTATTGAAAGCCATTTTTATAAAATCCCTTACTGATGTGGTAATGCCTGTAGCCAGCACATAATCTTCGGGTTCATCCTGCTGCATCATCAGCCACATGCCTTCTACATAATCTTTTGCATGTCCCCAG
>CAXSDW010000193.1:0-2431 GCA_964236235.1 uncultured Chitinophagaceae bacterium | reverse complement strand
GCTGCTTTTATCGCCTGAAAACTTATTGTGAATATAGTTATCAGCATCACTGATACACCTGCAACCACAAACACAAATGGCGTGATTTTGATGCGATAGGCGAAGCTCTGCAGCCAGTTATTCATAAGCAAGTAGGAAACAGGAAATGCAATTAGTAATGAAGCGCATATCAGCTTTAAAAAATCTTTTGACAACATTGCTGTAATGTTTGCTACAGAGGCTCCGATAACTTTTCTTACGCCAATTTCTTTTCTTCTTTTTTGTGCTGTGAATGCAGCTAATCCAAACAAACCAAGACATGAAATAAGAATAGCTAAACCTGCGAAATATTTTGAGAGCCCGGAGACTCTTGTTTCTGAATCATATTGTTTTTGATAGGATTCTTCTAAAAAATTAAATGTGAAAGGAAAGCCAGGATTGTATGTTTCATACAAATGCTGAATAGCAGCAATAGTTTGCTGCTGATGATCTGCTTTTATACGTGCCATAATCCTGAACCACGGATTATTGCCTTCTTTTTGCAGGATCATATAAGATGGTTTTACTGCTGTATGCAGAGACTCAAAGTGAAAATCTTTTATTACGCCAATGATTTGCAAAGGCTCGTCAAACAACCTGATGGTTTTGCCAACCGGGTTTGTAAGGTGCATAGCTTTAATGGCCGCTTCATTCAACATAATCTTTGCAGCATCTGCACCATAATCTTTTGAAAAACTTCGGCCGCTTTGCATTTGCATACCCATCGTTTCAATAAAATCGTAACCCACGCCAAACCCTTCAAAATATACATTTGAGTTGGCGGTTTTTCCATCCCAGCTAATGCCGCTGTTGCCAAAGTTTCTGCCCACCATATTATTAAAAGTGAAACTTGCATTAACAACGCCCGGAATCTTTTTTAGCTCTGCAATAAATGTTTCTTCAGTGCCTTGTATTTTGCCTTCTGAATTCATCCTTACAATATTCTCTTTATTATAACCCGGGCTTGTGCTTTGTATGAATTGTATTTGCTGGTAAATGATAAGTACAGCAATAATTAAAATGGAAGACAAAGTAAATTGAAACACCACTAACCCTTTTCTTGAAATAACTTCTGCAAATGAAGTGTTCAACCTGCCTTTTAAAATAGCCAGCGGATTGAACTTCGATAAATACAGAGCAGGATAACTGCCTGCAAAAAATCCTGTAAACAAAATAATACCAAGAAAAGAAATGATCATTGAAGCAGTGAGATGCAAGCTTATTTCTTTGCCTGTTATGTTGTTGAATGACGGCAACAACAACACCGTTATTAATACTGCAAAAACGGTTGCAAATAGTGTAAGCATTAGTGACTCGGAAAGAAACTGGAAGATGAGTTGTTTGCGCTTAGCACCCACCACTTTTTTAATACCGATTTCTTTCATGCGCCCTGATGCTTTTGCCGTAGAAAGATTCATGAAGTTGATACAAGCAATTATAAGTATGAAGATGGCAATCAGTGAAAATAATCTCACGTAAACAATTTTACCACCCGTTTGCTGACCATGATCAAAAGAATCCTGCAGGTAAATATTTGAAAATTTTGAAAGAAAAATAGTTCGCGAAGTATCTTCTGAATTTGCCATGATGACTCCGGCTATCTTTTTATTGACTGCATCAGCATCTGCACCTTTTTTTAATAACACAAAGTTGTGCGGACCTAAATTATTCCATGTTTTTACCCAATGCTGCACATCGCCTAAATAATCAAATGATAGAACAAAATCGAAATGTTGCGAAGAATGATAAGGCGTTTTTTCAAATACACCTGAAACAAAAAAAGTAGTGTCATGCTGAAAGCGCACCGCCTTGCCAATTATATTTTGTGTGGTTCCAAATAATTTTTTTGCAAGTTCATCCGACAGAACAATGGAACTTTTATCGGCAAGCACTTTATTTTTATCGCCTTCAACCAGCTTAAAAGAAAAAATATGGAAATAATCTTTACCTGCGTACTGACCATTTGCTTTGATATTTTTGTCATCAACAGACAAAGTATAGTTTTGAAACCAGAAAGCAGGTGCTAATGGCGCAGCATATTCAACTTCCGGAATTTGATGCACCAATGCATCACTCACCATTCCTGACGACTCATCTGAAATTGCTGTTTGTCCATCGCCTGTTCTATGCTCCATTACTTCATACAACCGATCATTATTGTCAAAGAAGTTATCGAAACTGATTTCATCATTCACCCACAGGAAAATAAGCAATGCACAGGCGAGACCTGCTGAAAGACTAAGCACATTTAAAAAAGTAAATTGCTTATCCTTTATAAGATTGCGCCAGGCTATTTTTAAATTTGTTTTAAACATAGAAGAAGTTTTAAGTGGTAAGTTTTAGGTTGTAAGTTGGCGGTTTCAATCTTTTTACACTCTTTTTTCGTTTTTGTAACAAGTTCTCTCCTCCCTTT
>CAXSDW010000192.1:0-2469 GCA_964236235.1 uncultured Chitinophagaceae bacterium | reverse complement strand
GATGGCTGCCAGCCTAATTCATTTTTTAATTTAGTGGCATCAATAGCATAGCGCAAATCGTGGCCGGCCCTGTCTTTCACAAACGTTATCAGCTTTTCTGATTCACCAAATCTTCTTCCAAGCTTTTTATCCATTTGCAGGCAAAGTTCTTTTATGATGTCAATATTTTTCCATTCATTGTGTCCTCCAATGTTATACGTTTCTCCTGGTTTTCCTTTATGAAAAATCAGATCAATTGCCTTCACATGATCTTCTACATAGAGCCAGTCTCTTACATTTTCACCTTTGCCATAAACCGGTAAAGGTTTTTTATTTATTATATTATTAATACAAAGAGGAATTAATTTTTCAGGAAAATGATACGGGCCATAATTATTAGAGCAATTAGAAATTATAACAGGCAAATTATATGTATGGTAAAATGCCCGTACAAAATGATCAGACGAGGCCTTTGATGCAGAGTAAGGGCTTCTTGGATCGTAAGCTGTTTCTTCCGTAAAAAATCCTGCTTTACCTAAAGAGCCATACACTTCATCAGTAGAAATATGATAAAATAATTTATTGCTAAAATCATCTTTCCATAAATCTTTAGCGGTTTGAAGAAGTATAGATGTACCCAAAACATTAGTGCGAACAAATGCCAGCGGATCTGTGATAGAGCGATCAACATGGCTTTCTGCAGCGCAATGCAACACGCCGGTAAATTTGTATTGATCAAAAAGTTGTTTTACAAATTCAATATCTGTAATATCTCCTTTTACAAAAGTATAATTAGGCGAATTTTCAATATCCCCCAGGTTTTCAAGATTGCCTGCGTAAGTAAGTTTATCAAGATTTATAATTTGGTAGCCGGGATATTTTGTTACAAATAACCTGGTGAGATGAGAACCAATAAATCCTGCACCGCCTGTTACCAATATTGTAGGTTGCATTAAGAGGAGCTTTTGAGAGTCGGCAAAAATATAATTTTAAAGCTTACAGATATTATAATTTAGTAACAACACCTTTTTCTAAAAGATAAGCTTGCCCGCTTTTTTCACATATTGCATTTCCCTGTTCATTAAAATTTAATTTGTATCCTTGTTCACTTATCCAGCCTTTTTGTGTTGCAGGATTGCCTGCCACTAAAGCAAATGGAAGAACGTTTTTATTTACTACAGCACCGGCGCCAATCAATGCATATTCGCCTACTTCAGTGCCACAGATTATTGTAGCATTGGCGCCAATTGCAGCGCCTTTTTTTATAAGCGTTTTTTTAAACTCATCTTTTCTTTCAATAAAACTTCGTGGATTAATAACATTTGTAAACACTGCAGCAGGACCAATAAAAACATCATCTTCTATTATGACTCCATTGTAAACGGAAACGTTATTTTGAATTTTTACATTGTTACCAATGATCACATTGTTATCAATAAAAGTATTTTGCCCAAGATTACATTTTTTACCAATTACAGCAGAAGGCATAATATGAGAAAAATGCCAGATGCTTGTTCCTTCACCAATCAATGCGCCTTCATCAACAATTGAAGAAGGATGTAAAAAATATTTTTCATTCATACCGGAGTATATTTTAAAAATATCAATGGAAAATTATACAACCTTTATCATATTTCCCATTAATGCTAACAATCACAAAAATCATCGTATACAATTTACCTTTGCAGCCATGCATTACGCTTCAGTTGAAAATATCAGCAAATCTTTTGGTATAAGAACCCTTTTTAAAAACATCAGCTTTTATGTGGAGGAAGGTGATAAAATTGCTTTTGTTGCCAGGAACGGTACAGGCAAATCTACCTTATTAAAAATTATTGCAGGCCTTGATACTGCTGACTCAGGAACTGTTTGGGTACACAAAGATGTAAAAGTTATTATGCTTCAGCAGGATACTGCCTTTGATAATGAAAAATCAATCTGGGATAATGTTTTACGCATGGATAATGCTGTAGTAAAAGTGGTGAAAGAATACGAGATGTATTTGGAAGAAGGTGGCCATGATGAAAATAAATTGAATGAACTTATTGACAAACTTAGTGAGCTGAATGCATGGAATTTTGAGAGTGATCTTAAACAAATTTTGGGAAAACTTAATCTTCATCATTTGAATGAACCGGTAAAAAACTTAAGCGGCGGACAAAGAAAAAGAGTTGCATTAGCGCAGGCATTGATAGAATCTCAGCTTCATGAGGGAAGGTGTTTGCTTATACTTGATGAACCAACAAACCATCTGGATGTGGAAATGATCGAATGGCTTGAAGATTTTCTTTCTTCGCAAAAAAGTACATTATTGTTGGTAACTCATGATCGCTATTTTTTAGATACGGTTTGCAATGAGATAATTGAGCTTGATGATGAAAAGCTTTATGTATACAAAGGCGACTATGATTATTTTCTTGAACAAAAATCTTTAAGGCAGGAAGTGCAGCAAAGCGAACTTCAAAAAGATAAAAATATTTTTAGAAAAGA
>CAXSDW010000191.1:0-2480 GCA_964236235.1 uncultured Chitinophagaceae bacterium | reverse complement strand
TGTTTTTTTGTGAAGGATTCTTTTGTTTGTTTCATGCCATTCAAGATCTAGCCAGTCAATATTTTTATTTATTGATGATGAATTAATATTCCCCAATTTTTGTTGGATAAGCATAATGCTACTTGCTTTGTATCAATGATTTTATCTTGCGTTGCAAAGTATTTTTATCAGGTAAATACAACTGATATTTAGAAACAAATATTTTATTAGAGATGCCTCCCATTGCATATTCAACAAGCACTTCATCTTTATTGGCTGATAAAATTATTCCGATGGGTTCGTTATCACCTATAATATTTTGTTCTGTTTTAAAATAATTGAGATACATATTCATTTGCCCGATGTCGTTATGCTTAACTGATTTTGTTTTAAGATCAATCAAAACAAAACACCTTAAAATACGATGATAAAAAACAAGATCAACATGGAAATGATTATTGCGGAGAGAAATTCTAAACTGCCTGCCAACAAAGGTAAATCCCTTACCAAGCTCTAATAAAAATTGCTGAAGATTATCAATCAGCTTTTGCTCTAACTGCTTTTCTGTTACTCTGTAGCTTTGTGGAATTTTTAAGAAATCAAGAATGTAAGGATCTTTTATAATGTCACTGATAGAGGAGTTGACCTGTCCTTTTTTTGAAAGCTGAAGAATTCCTTTTTTGTCTTTGCTTAATGAGAGCCGCTCAAATAATGAAGAATTAATTTGTCGTTCTAATTCTCTATAACTCCAGTTTTCATTGATTGACTGTATCTCGTAAAACTTTCTTGTTGTTACATTTGAAACACCAATTAATGTAACAAAATGGCTCCAACTTAATTTGGCAGGCACTGCCTGCCATTTCTTATATGCAAGATAAAACCTGCGCATATCTAATACATTGCGTCTGCCAAATCCTTTTCCATAGCTGTATCCTAAATCTTCTGAAAGCCTTGCCAGCAGCTCACTTCCGTACTCGGCTCTCTCATTGCCTTGTTGCTCAAACTGCACTATGTGTCTGCCAATTTCCCAATAAGCTTTCACTAATTCATAGTTAACAATTTTAACTGCATTGCTTCTTGCAGCTTCTATTGTTACCCCAATATTGGTAAGAAGCTTATTGTATTCTCTCTTTGATATTTTCATTTGCAACTAATAAATTACAATATATAAAATAACGCTGAACAGTCAAGTGCCTGCCAAATCTTAAAGAAAGTATTACGAAAAAATCTTTAAGAGGCTTGCCAGTACTGAATTCAGAATGTGGCGCCCGGAATGCTTTTTATATTTCTAAACAAGTGCCTGCCATATTCCATCAAAATAAAAAATACCGCTGCGCCAATGGAACAACACTCACGGGCTCACACGTGATCACTTCTCCATCAACTTTTACTTCATAATTTTCCGGGTTCACATCAATCTGCGGAGTGGCATCATTGTGTATCAAATCTTTTTTAGAAATATTTCTGCAATCTTTTACCGGCAATATTATTTTTTGCAGATCATATTGTTGCACAACATTTTTTTCAAGAGATAATTTTGAAACAAAAGTGATACAGGTTTTATACAACGCTTTACCATAAGCGCCAAACATGTGCCTGTACATAACAGGCTGCGGCGTTGGTATTGATGCATTTGGATCACCCATTTTACTTGCGATTATCATTCCGCCTTTTATCATCATCTCCGGCTTTGCGCCAAACATAGAAGGCTTCCACAATATAATGTCAGCAAGCTTTCCAGCTTCTATCGAGCCAACATATTCTGAGATGCCGTGGGTTATCGCCGGATTAATTGTGTACTTGGAAACATATCTTTTCACTCTAAAATTATCGTTGTTATTTTTTTCATCTTCCGGTAAAAATCCTCTTTGCTTTTTCATTTTATCTGCAGTTTGCCAGGTACGTGTTATCACTTCTGCAACACGTCCCATTGCCTGGCTATCAGAACTCATCATGCTGAAAACGCCCATGTCGTGCAGGATATCTTCTGCAGCAATTGTCTCCTGCCGAATGCGGGAATCTGCAAAAGCAACATCTTCTGGAACTGACTTATCTAAATGATGACAAACCATCAGCATATCTAAATGTTCATCAATCGTATTGATTGTGTAAGGCCGCGTTGGATTTGTTGAAGATGGCAAAACATTCGGATACATTGCAGCCTTGATGATATCCGGCGCATGCCCGCCGCCAGCGCCTTCTGTGTGAAATGTATGGATCACTCTTCCATTGATCGCAGCGATCGTATCTTCTAAAAATCCTGATTCATTTAACGTATCTGTATGTATGGCAACCTGCACATCATATTTATCTGCAACCTGTAATGCTGCATTAATAACAGCAGGAGTTGAACCCCAGTCTTCGTGAATTTTTAAGCCTAATGCACCGGCTTCAATCTGTTCTTCAAGCGGCGCTGTAGTTGCACAATTTCCTTTACCAAAAAAACCAAGGTTCATAGGAAATGCTTCAGCAGCTTCCAACATTTTTTGAATGTTCCATGC
>CAXSDW010000190.1:0-2528 GCA_964236235.1 uncultured Chitinophagaceae bacterium | reverse complement strand
GGTCATCTACAAATTTGTATTCGAAAGGATAAGCAGGATTATCTTTTTTCATTACTGCTTCTATTTTTGCCAAAGCATTTTCAGGATCACTGTGTGCAGTTGTTCTCACATACATAAGCGTTGCTGCCTGTGGTATGTAATAAAATATAACAGGAGCCGATTGGCCATACATATCGCCATAGACATAATCTTTTACAACGCCTGCTACTCTCATATGGACAGTGCCGGCGTTGCCCTGGCGCTCCATTGTTTTACCAATAGCACTTCCTTTACCCAACAATTTTTCCATGGATTGTGTAACAATAACATTAAAGGCTTGTGTCGAATCTTTCGGCATGTGGTTATCTCCAAATTCAACCGCATCATCGGGGCCGAAATCCCTGCCTTCTATTATGTGCATACCTGTTGTTGACATAAACTCTGTACTGACCAATCTTTGTGAAATAACAATATTACTGTTTGCCGTTTTGCCCTGCCATTCAATACTGGTTGTATTATTTCCGCCCGAAATTGTTTCATGGTCAGCTAATGCCACATTTTCTGCAACGCCCGTGTTCAGGAGATCCTGTTTAATTGAGGAGAAACTTTTTACGATATCGCCCTGCGCATCTATCTGAATTAAATTGTCTTTGTTGTAACCAATATCCCTGCTTTTTACATGCTGTATCTGCTGATAAATAATAATGGTTCCGATGATAAGTATAATCGAAACGCTAAACTGCATTACCACTAAACCTTTTCTTATAACTGCCGCACTTCCTGTTTTTAATTTTATTCCTTTTAAAACAAATACAGGATTGAATGATGACAGGTAAAGCGATGGATAACTTCCGGCAACAAGACCGCAGATGAACGACAGTAATAACAATGCACTTAAATGAGTCGGGTTGGTTAAACCTAAGGATAAATTTTTTTGTACCAATAAATTAAATGCGGGTAATACAAGAGAAATAATAAACACTGCTGTCACGGCAGAAAGCAAAGCCATAAATATCGCTTCGCCCATGAATTGAAAAACCAGTATTTTTTTTCCGGCGCCCAATACTTTTCTTACCCCAATTTCCTTTGAGCGCTTCTCGCTGCCTGCAGTTGCCAGGTTCATAAAGTTAATACATGCAATCAATAAAATGATCCATGCAATGATGGTAAACAAGTGCACGTATTGAACTCTTCCGCTGCCGGTTTCCTTTCCGTTATCAAAATCATTCCGTAAATGCCAGTCGTTCATACCGAATAAAAACACATGCACTGCAGACACTGTCGCTTCATTCTTTTGCGTAGTGAAATCATATACCGGGTTTAAGAGTTTACTGTTTAAAGCAACAGGATCGACCTCCGGCTTTAATTCAACATAAGTGGTAATGCCAAAATTGCCCCACTTTTGAGCCCACGCATTTTCATCATACCAAACTTTAAAAGGCGCTAACCATTCAAACTGTAAAGACGAATTTTCAGGCAGATCTTTCAGGATGCCGGTTATTAAGTAATCCTGTTTGTTATCCATCCGTATTGTTTTCCCAATTATGTTTTTTTCTTCACCAAAAAATTTTTTTCCCGTCTTTTGAGTTATTACGAGTGAATGTAATTGTGTGAAAGCACTTCCGGCATTGCCTTTTATAAAAGGTAAGGTAAACATGCTGAACAGGGAAGCTTCAGCATAATTACCCGATGCGTATATAGATTTATTTCCTGCATTGAACAACATGGAAGTGCTCCCTTCAGTTGTGCGGCATGTATTGGCGATACCCGGCACTCCCGATTGGATGGAAGCAGCAAGCGGGCCGGGAGTTGAAGAATGTGTGAATACACCATTATCAACTTTATCGTTTGTCTTTACAATATATAACCTATCCTTTTTCAGATTATGGCCATCAAAGTTAACCTCATCTTCCACCCATAAAAAGATAAGCCCCGCGCACGCCATCCCTATAGCCAGCCCAAAGATGTTGAGAAAGCTATAAGTTTTATTTTTCCAGAGATTACGGACAGTCGTCTTTATAAAGTTCTGTAACATGTATTTTATTTTATTTTATTTTATTTTATTTTATTTTATGGTAACCGGCATTTATTCGCTATTCAGCTTCTGTTGTGTCACTCCCTTGTACTTTCTGTTCTTTGCGCAGCTTTTGTTTCAAATCTGCTTATAAAAGCGCAAACGATTCAATTCTTAAGTTTTACAATTTCCTGCCTTAAAAGATTGATATCATACAATTCCTTCCCAATCCAATAAATCGTGGTTCTGCTATTTTCCTGCCTTAAAACATTGATATCATGCAAATCCTAAGTAACGTTCACCTTATTTCCTCCAAATCCTTCCTAATCCAGTAAATCGTGGTTCTCTTATTCTGTTCGCAAACTTTTTACAGGGTTTGCTATCGCTGCCTTTATTGCCTGAAAACTTACTGTGAATAAAGTGATTAGCACTGCCCCTAAGCCTGTACCCGCAAATACTAACCAGGAAATATTAGTATGATATTCATACCGGCCTAACCAGTTATTTATGATATAATAAGCGATTGGTGAAGCGA
>CAXSDW010000189.1:0-2590 GCA_964236235.1 uncultured Chitinophagaceae bacterium | reverse complement strand
TTTGAATGGCGCCAAAGTAAGTTCCGAGATGAAGAAAACCGGTTGGTCTTATTCCACTCATTACTATTTCACTTTTCTTCTGCATGGCAAGGCGAAGATAGTTGACAATTGATAATGATAATTGAAAGTTGAAAATAGAGAACGAAAAACTACTCAATTGTTTCAATTTCTCAATTCAAAAATTCTTCATTTGTATATTCATTTCCATTAAAAAATTTTCAATTAGTGTTGTATCTGTTATTTTTGCCTGATGGAAGTTAATGATGACCTGATAAATAATATTGCACATCTTGCCAGGCTTAAATTTGATGAACATGAAAAAGCTGCTGTAAAGCTTGACATGCAAAAGATGATTTCTTTTATTGAGAAATTAAATGAGCTTAATACCACCGGTGTAGCGCCTTTGCTGCATATGAGTGATAATGTTAATGTGCTGCGGGAAGATAAAGTGGAGGGAAGTATAACTACGAAAGAAGCGCTTTTAAATGCACCAAATCATGATGATAAATTTTTTAAGGTGCCAAGAGTAATAAGAAAATGATTTTCTGTTTCAATGTCTGTTTCTATTTCTTATAAGCTAACAAAGAACAAAGACTAACAAACAACGCCAACTAATTATGAACTCAATCCTGCATCTCGAAAAAATTTGTAAAAGCTATTACCTCGGCAAGCAGGAGTTGCAGGTGTTAAAAGGCATTTCTCTTGATATTTATAAGAATGAATATGTAGCATTGATGGGCCCAAGCGGCAGTGGCAAATCAACTTTAATGAATATTCTTGGCTGCCTTGATTCGCCGACAAGTGGTGTTTATATTTTAAATGGAAAAGATGTAAGTAAGATGCCCGATAATGATCTTGCGGAAGTTCGTAATAAAGAAATAGGATTTGTATTTCAGCAATTTAATTTATTGCCAAGACTAACAGCTGCCGAAAATGTTGCACTGCCGCTTGTTTATAACGGAACCTCAAAAAAATTAAGGATAGAACAAGCGAATGAAATGCTTAACAGGGTTGGCTTAGCGGATAGAAGTCATCATAAACCAAATGAACTTTCCGGAGGCCAGGGACAAAGAGTTGCCATTGCAAGAGCATTGGTAAATACGCCGTCAATAATCCTGGCAGATGAGCCAACGGGTAATCTTGATTCAAAAACTTCTGTTGAAATTATGCAGATTTTTGGAAAGATTCACGATGAAGGAAATACGGTTATTTTGGTTACACATGAAGAAGATATTGCTAATTATGCACACCGGGTTATCAGGCTTAGAGATGGTGTAATTGAAAGCGATTCACAAACCCGTAAAAGTGTTATAGAAACAGCTTGACTTTGCCTGGTTTTAATATCGGTTTACCATAGTCTTAAAAAGACGTTCATTGTCAGACTCATCACTGAAAAGCTTGTAAAGAAAGGCGTTACTTCTGCATGAAACAAAGCTGTGACTTTATAATTACATGAGATCCTTGATTGAATGCTTCAGATGGACACTTATACTTTGACAATTTTAAGCGGTATAAAATTTAATTATCCATCTTATGTTGCCAACGGCGGGCCGCCAGGTACCACAATCTTATCATGCGGACTTTTGCTGGTGTTTCTTTTTGCAATAAATTTTGCAGTGCGATATTCGCCCATATAAATAGTGCCTGTAATAGCATCTCCGGAAACTGTACCAGTGAAAGTGAAAGTAATAGAATCCGCAGGATGACGGTCCACACTGCGAAGTTTAACTGTATTTCCTTCTATTGTTCCATGCATATCTCTCACGGTAAATTCTCCTTTATGCGACCCTTGTATCCAGTTACCATCCTGCTCAATGTATAGCGTGTGTTTACTAATGCTGCTGAAAAATTCAATGTCTGCATCCCAACGCCCGGAAATGTTTGCAGCAGGTGCATCCAATGTTGATGGCCTTTGATTTCGCTTTTGTGAAAGTACACCGTAAATGCGGTCTGCAACAAGTTTATCCTCGCCAGGCTGCATCTGCCCGGTAGTAATATTTACAGAAGTTTTTCCATCTTTTGTTTCACTGCCAATGGCAACCCTTGGTTTGTTTCTGCCAAGTTCTTCGGCAACTTCTTCACCGGTAATATTGAGTTTTAAAGAATCCCAATAAATATGCAAAACAGGAGATCGGTTTGATAATTCTACAGGCTCAAAAACGGAAGTAGTTACTCCTTCAACAGATGAAACTTTCTTTGCAATTTTATCCAGCCATGAAAGCCATGTTTTCCATTCTGCTGCATGATCTCTTTTCGTCCATGCTTCAACTGCCGCCAGCATACCAATCATTTCTTCACGGCCAACTTTATTATCACGGCCCGGCCCGTGATGCGGTGAACTTGCCTGCCATGCCGACATCAGTATATCTTTTCTGCCAAGTACTAAACCTGCACACTGTGGGCCACAGATAGCTTTACCACCGCTATACACCACAACATCAGCACCACGTTGAAGATGTGCGTTTGGTATGGTGAGCACTTCTGCTGCTGCATCTACAAGAATAGGAATTTTATGAAGCTTAGCAATTTTAGCAATGTTCTCTAAAGAAAGCGGCTGGCCGGTTTGCGATTCATCATCGGCCATCATATA
>CAXSDW010000188.1:0-2636 GCA_964236235.1 uncultured Chitinophagaceae bacterium | reverse complement strand
TGACATCTAACATCTAACATCTAACATCTAACATCATTCTGTTCCTAAATTCTAAGCAACCTTTACCTGCTGTTTCACGTATTTCTTCAAAAACAGTTTATGAAAAAATCAACATTTATAATTAGCTTAGGTATTGTACTTACAGCAATTATTATCACTGCATCATGCAGTAAAAGCAAAGACAAAACAAAGACGCCAGCTACCACCCAGGTTGCAATCAGTAATTTTGCTTTCAACTCTGCAGACCTTCATGTGGCAGCAGGTACAACGGTTACATGGACTAACAATGACACCGCTCCGCATACAGTTACCGCTGATGACGCCAGCTTTACAAGCGTTACGTTAAATAAGGGCGACACTTATAGTAAAACATTTGCAACACCAGGCACTTATCCTTACCATTGTATTATTCATACTATGATGAAGGCTGATGTGGTGGTTCAGTAAAACTGATATGTAAACACTTTTAACGTTTGTATTGGTTAAGAAATGATTTATTTATTTTAGCAGGCAACCAATTGAAACCATCTTCGTATTAACGTGTATAATTTATCAATTTATTGAAGACATTGGATGAAATAATTGAGGGCTGTGTACAACATGATTCCAGGGATCAGAAGTCTCTGTATGAGCGGTACTATGGATTTAGCTTAAAGGTGGTGTTCAGGTATATCTTCAGCTACGATAAAGCTGTGGATGTAGTAAATGATGGCTTTGTAAAAGTTTTTAAAAGCCTGCATAATTTTCAATACACTGATGCGCTAAAACTTGAAATGATGCTGATGGGCTGGATGAAAACCATAATGATAAATACAGCAATTGACAAGTTAAGAAAGAATAATTATCTCCCTGAAACAGGTATAATAAATGACAACGTTTGGATAGAAGATAAAAGCCAGACGGCTGACCAGTCATTGCTATACAAAGAACTTATCATACAGGTAAAAAAATTGCCGCCTGCTTACCGTATTGTTTTCAATATGTATGTGATTGATGGATTTACTCACCAGGAAATTGCCGATCATTTAAAAATTGCAGTTGGCACATCGAAATCTAATTTATCAAAGGCAAGGGTTTTCTTGCAAAACGTTTTAAAAAAAAGTAAAGAGGAAGTTCTAACGTATGCAACAAGCAGGTGACGATATGGACGATTTATTCAGAAAAGCAGCGGAAAACTATCCCCTGAAAACTGATAATGCTGACTGGGAGAAAGTGCGTCCATTACTTCTGCCTGTTGAAGATATTACTAATACAGCTTCGTCAAAAAAAAACTATAAAAAGCTTTTATGGCTTTTGCTTTTGCTGCCATTAGGCTGGGCCGGTTATAAATTTATATTGCATAAAAATAATGAGCTGAGGCTGATTCAGGCTGATCAAAATAATACTTCATTACATTCTAAAAAAGTGCCTTCAAACGTAATCAACCAGGCAAAGCCCAATGATCAAAAAAATACAACAAATTTTTCAAACGCAGGTAAAGCCGTTAACCTGGAAAGCAGTGCTGATAAGCGTTTAAGTAGTTCTCTGACAAAGAATAGCCACATAACTAAAAGATCAATAAAAGCTCACACTGCTGTTTCAATCGTTGCAAGCGGCCAGGATGCTATTGCCGGAAACAGCAATCAATCAATTGAAACAAATAAAGAAAAAACCAACACTGCTATTATAAGTGACGATTACAAAAGCAATCACATTGATAATAATACAGATGAGAATATTGAAAAAAAAGAAGGAAAAAAAGAAGACCAAAAAGTGAATATTATAGATACTGCAAAAGCTAAAAGAAATAAAGTAATAATCACAAAAAGTAAGAAGCAACATGGCTTTTATGCCGGGCTAATCACCGGTATAGATGTAAGCACTGTTAAATTTCAATCCACAAAAAAAGCAGGCTTTAATATTGGCGTGATTGCCGGCTATAAATTCAATAAAATATTTAGTATTGAAAGCGGTGCAATATGGAATAAAAAATTTTATTACACCGACGGCAAACATTTTAATACAGCAAAAGTTTATGTGCCTGCGGGTTCAAAAATTGATGACGTAAACGGTTATTGTGAAATGATAGAAGTGCCCGTTAACCTTAAGATCAATATTATTTCTTCTGCAAAAAGTAATTGGTTTTCAGTAGCAGGCTTATCTTCTTATTTTATGAAAAATGAAGATTATAATTATGCGGTAACCAACGCCTGGGGAACTTATCCTTATTCAAAAAAATATAAAGAATCCACTTCTTTTTTATTGGCCGCAGTAAACCTGGGAATTGGATACAGCCACTCAATTGGTAAAGGAGGAACTTTGCGAATTGAGCCTTATGCGAAAATACCTTTATCAGGAGTTGGTATTGGAAAATTACCAATTACAAGCGCAGGAATAAATATTGGCTTTACTAAAAAGCTCTTTAAATAGCTTTGTAAAAATCAGGAAGGTGTATTATTTATTTTTGGAGGCAAAGCAAAAGCCACTGCATCATGTTCAAAATGTCCTTTGTGTGAGCCATCGCAAAAAGGCTTATTTTTTGAGAGGCCACATCTGCAAATAGATACAATTTCCCGTCCACCGAGATCATATAAATTGCCGTTTCTATCCACTATCTCAAACTCACCTTCAACTTTAAGAGAGCCATTATTATTAAC
>CAXSDW010000187.1:0-2732 GCA_964236235.1 uncultured Chitinophagaceae bacterium | reverse complement strand
CATGGCTTGCGATGAACAAATGGCTTCAAAACTTTGCTTTCAGAACAAATATAAGTGTATGGATATTTTTATTTGCCGGAATTCTGGCCATTTTTATTGCATTGCTTACAGTTAGTTTTCAGGCGATAAAAGCTGCAGTTGCAAACCCTGTGAAGAGTTTACGGACAGAATAAGAACCACGATTTATGGCCTAAAACCAACGGCAAAAGTGAATCAAACCTCAACCTTTTAAATATAAAATCATGCTAAATAACTATTTTAAAATTGCTCTCCGCAATCTGTTACGGCATAAGGCATTTTCGTTTATCAATATACTTGGTCTTGCCGTTGGAATGACCGCTTGCTTTCTTATATTTTTATATGTAAGCTTTGAGACAAGCTATGATAACTTTCACACAAAAGCAGATCGCATTTACCGTATAGTATCAGATGTAAAAACGCCGTCGGAAACCATTGGCTCGGGAATTACAGTTGCGCCTCTTGCCATTAACTTAAAAAAAGATTTTCCCGAAGTGGAAAACGCTGTTCGGCTTGCTGCAGATGGTTTTCTTGTGAAAAAAGGGAATGCAAAATTCCAGGAAGAAAGGTCAGTGCTTGCGGACTCTACGCTGTTTAATGTGTTTGATTTTCCGCTTGCTGAAGGTGATAAAAATACAGCGCTTAAAGAACCGATGAGTATTGTATTATCGCAAACGGCAGCTAAAAAATATTTCGGTGATGCAGATCCTTTAGGACAACAACTTTTTCTTACAGGCGCAGCAATTAATGCAACAGTTACCGGAGTGATGATAGACATTCCCGAGAACTCGCAGATAAAAGCCGACATGCTTGTATCGATGTCATCTTATAAACAGATTTATGGTTATGCAACTTCAGACAGCGAATGGACAAATCATAATTATCTTACCTATATTTCAATGAAACCAAATACAGATGTAAAGGCTTTTGAGAAAAAATTGCCTGCCTTCATGCAATTTCATCATGGCGAAGAAGCAAAGAAATTACAGATGTATGAAACATTATTTCTTGAGCCTTTGCAAGATGTATACTTAAAATCAACACACACGGGCTTCACACCCGCTAAGATTTTTACAACAGGCAATATTAATAATGTATATATCTTTTCAATAATTGGTGTTTTCATTTTATTAATTGCGTGTATCAATTTTATCAACCTTACAACTGCAAGAAGCGCTGAGCGTGCAAAAGAAGTAGGCATACGCAAAGTGGCCGGCGCTGCAAGGTTTCAGCTTGCCAAACAATTCGTCGGTGAGTCAATAACTATTTGTTTGATAGCTTTTATAATATCAGTTTTAATTTGTGCATTAGCGCTGCCTTTGTTCAACCAGCTTGCAGGCAAAGAAATAAGTGATAGCATATTCAACAATTCTTTACATATTCTCAGGTTATTCCTGCTTTCAATTAGTATCGGTGTTATTGCAGGTTTTTATCCTTCTCTTGTCTTGTCATCTTATAAACCGGTAAGTGTTTTAAAAGGTCGTTTTTCAACAGGCACAAAGGGGTTGATCTTAAGAAAAAGTCTTGTTGTTTTCCAGTTTACTATTTCTATTATTTTAATTGCAGGAACAATCGTGGTGTACACGCAGTTAAATTATATGCGCAGCCAGGATCTTGGTTTCAGTAAAGACCAGGAGATCATCATCAATACCAATTTCGATAAAAACAAAGATGCTTTCAAGCAATCACTATCGTCTGTACCCGGAGTTTTATCAACAAGCTATTCATCAAATGTTCCGGGCGGTGGTGCTGCTTCCGCTTATTCGCAGGTTGAAAACAAAGCAGGAGAAATGCAAAAAACAAATCTTGATTTGTATGCCGTGGACTACGATTATATCAATCAATATAAATTAAAGATCGCAGCAGGTCGTGCGTTCTCAAAAGACTTTGCAACAGACAGCACCCAGGCAATGATAATTAATGAAAGCGCTGTAAAATTATTAGGATATAGTTCATCACACGAAGCAATAGGAAGAAATTTTGACCAATGGGGAAGAAAAGGTAAAATTATTGGCGTGCTTAAAGATTTTCACTATAAATCTTTACAGCAAATTATTCAACCTTTGACTATGCGAATAGAACCATCAGGATTTGGAACAATCTCTATAAAAGTATCTGCATCTAACCTGCCTTCAACCATAAAATTTATTGAAAGCAAATGGAATGAAATAATTCCTAACAGACCTTTCGATTATTATTTTCTTGATGATTTTTTTAATAAACAGTATAAAGCTGAAGATAATTTTGGTAACCTGTTTTTAAATTTTGCTGTGCTGGCAATCTTTATTTCATGTCTTGGTTTGCTTGGTCTCTCATCTTACAGCACTATGCAGCGTACAAAAGAAATTGGTGTGCGCAAAGTGCTTGGTGCAAGTGTTTCAAATATTGTAAACTTGTTATCAGTTGATTTTATAAAACTGGTATTGATCGCATTTGTTATTGCGGTACCGCTTGTATGGTATGGAATGAACAAATGGCTACAGGATTTTGCGTATCGCACCAGCATATCGTGGTGGGTATTTGCACTTGCAGGTTTCGCTTCCGTATTTATTGCATTATTTACTATCAGCTTCCAGGCAATAAAAGCTGCAGTTGCAAACCCGGTGAAGAGTTTACGGACAGAATAAGAACCACGATTTATTGGATTGGAAAGGATTGGGATGAAACGAATGTTTTTTAATAGATAATTCAAAAGAATGATAATGATAATGATA
>CAXSDW010000186.1:0-2736 GCA_964236235.1 uncultured Chitinophagaceae bacterium | reverse complement strand
GTTCCTGCGATCTTTCATTCATCATCATTACACTGCCTTTTCCAAAATCTTTATCTATCTTATCTATGGTTAATTTTAAGGCTTTTAATTTTTCCGGAGTGCTCATAAAAGGATTTTATTTATTGTTGTTGTGGGAAGAATTTTGATTAATGCAAAGATAAAAATTTAAGTTGGTTGCCCTAATTTAATAATGTACAAAAAACTGACATTTGGTATTTATATTTCGGTATATGCGATAACCTTTAAAAGGATGTATTTTGAGTTTTGGCGTTTGAGATATAAGTCTTAATTGTTTTAACAATCCCGATTTGATAAGTATACTTTATTTTGAAAAATGAAGGAATTAATATTTAATTTTAGTAAGATTATTTATTGAAGTTAAAACCACTCTTGTTTACAGGGTGTTTTTTTATTTAAGATATTTCAGGAAACGTTAAGCTGGCGATGAATTGTCTTTTAGCCAATCAACAATTTGCGCAAATGGAAGTTCGCCTGTTGCAATCGAAATAATAAATTTATAAGCATCATCTTCCTTAACTTCTAAATTGATGTGTCCTATTTTTAAAACCGCAAACATTGCTAAAAACCCTGTTCTTTTATTGCCATCAACAAATGGATGATTAAGTATTATACTTTCTAAAATTGCTGCCGCCTTTTCAAGATAGGAAGGATATAAATCTTGCCCTCCAAATGTTTGAAAAGGCCTTGCCACAGCAGATTCTAATAAACCAATGTCTCTAATGCCATGTGAGCCACCATATTTTGTGATTGATAACTCATGCAATTTTAAAATATCTTTTATTGATATCACTCAGCTAATCTTTTCAATAAGCCACCATATTGTGCTGCAGCTTCATTAAAAGTTAATTCGATATGTGAGCTTGGTTCTTCATTGCCAAGCTCTGCTTTTTCAAGAATATCTAAAACGGCTTGTAATTGATCTTCACTTAGCTTATTTATTTTTTGATTTATTGCGACCTTCATCTCTTCAACACTCATAACAGAAAAATTTTATAATCAAATTTAATGAATCTTAAAGTTATTCATAAATACTGTTGCCTAACTATAATTTAATTTTGGTAAATAATATACTAAATGAAACTTGAAAATTACATAACAGGCAAATGGATAGAAGGCGATGGCGATGGCCAGGAATTATACAATGCAGTTAATGGCGAATTGATTGCGAATGTAACAACAAAAGGATTGGATTTTGCATCTGTATTAAACTATGGAAGAACCTTTGGCAGCCAGGCTTTGCGCAAAATGACCTTTCATGAAAGAGGAAGGATGTTAAGAGCTTTGGCATTATATCTCTTAGAAAAAAAAGAAAATTTTTATGCCATAAGTTATAAAACGGGCGCAACGAGATCAGATGGCTGGGTTGATATTGAAGGTGGAATTGGTAACCTTTTTTCAAATGCATCTCTGCGCAGAAAATTACCAAACGAAACTTTTGCATTGGATGGCGATCACATACAACTTAGTAAGGGCGGCACTTTTATGGCGCAACATATTCTGGTGCCTAAAGAAGGCGTAGCCATTCATATTAATGCATTTAATTTTCCGGTGTGGGGGATGCTGGAAAAAATTGCGGTGAATTTATTAGCAGGCGTTGCAGCAGTTGTTAAGCCGGCTTCCATTACGTGTTATTTAACTGAAGCTGTGGTAAGAGAAATTATTGCTTCCAAGATTTTGCCTGAAGGAGCCTTGCAACTTTTATGCGGTAGTGCCGGAGATATTTTAGATCATGTTACATCACAGGATGCAATTACTTTCACAGGCTCCGCTTCTACCGGGCTTAAGCTTAAGGCGCATCCAAATGTTGTAAATGAAAATGTTTCTTTTAATCTTGAAGCAGATTCCTTGAATTGCATTGTGCTTGGTGAAGATGTAAATCCCGGCAAGCCGGAGTGGAATATTTTTATTAAGGAAGTAAGAAAAGAAATGATTTCAAAGGCAGGGCAAAAATGTACTGCAATAAGAAGGATTTTTGTTCCTGAAAATAAGATGGAAGATGTTTGGATAGAGCTTGGTAAATCTTTATCGAAAACAACAATCGGCAATCCTGAAAATGATAAAGTAAGGATGGGCGCACTCGCCGGCGAATCACAAAGAGAAGAAGTGAAAACGCAGGTACAAAAAATATTGGCATCTTCGCAAATTATTTATGGAAGTTTAGATAGTGTAGAAGTGATAGATGCTGATGCAAAAAAGGGCGCATTTATAAGCCCGTTATTATTATTAAATGAAAACCCATTCACCTCAGAAGAACCTCATAATATAGAAGCATTCGGGCCGGTAAGCACCATCATGCCTTATAAAAATATTGAGGAAGCAATTGCATTATCTAAAAAAGGCAAAGGTTCTTTATGCAGTTCTGTTGTTACTGCCGATGAAAAATTTGCAAGAGATTATGTTATTGGTGCAGGCACACATCATGGCAGAATTTTAGTGCTTAATGATGAGTGCGCAAAAGAGAGCACAGGTCATGGCTCTCCGTTGCCAATGCTTGTGCATGGCGGCCCGGGCAGGGCTGGCGGTGGTGAAGAAATGGGTGGCCTGCGTGGTGTAAAACATTATATGCAAAGAGTAGCGGTGCAAGGTTCGCCAACAATGCTTACGGCAATTACAAATGTTTATCAGCCTAATGCAAAAGGAATAAAAAGTGATGTTCATCCATTTAAAAAATATTTCGAAGAATTACAAATCGGAGATCAGTTAATCACTGAAAAA
>CAXSDW010000185.1:0-2917 GCA_964236235.1 uncultured Chitinophagaceae bacterium | reverse complement strand
TGTTTACCTGAAAGTATTTTAAGCTTACCCAATTGCTATTTGCATGTTTGTTATGAAAATATCGCTTTTTAGTCTGAGAGCTACTTCGTCTTTAGATGCATGTTCAAAAAATAGGTTAATCGCTTCCTGTAAGTTTGCCTTTGCTTCTTCAATTGTGCTTCCCTGGCTGGCAATATCTAATTCCGGACATAAAGCAACATAGTCGTTATCTTCTTTTTCAATGATTGCTGTAAAATTTTGTATCGGGTTCATATTATATCTTTAGACATCGAAATAACGTAACAGAATTCAAAGATAACAAAGACCTCATACAAAAATATAATTACAGGTTTACAAGTATGTATGAAATAAAGCAGATAAGAAAATTGTAATAAAGATTAAGTATGCGGAGTGATGCGAGGTGATAGACAGTTTGAGATTGAACAGAAACAATGAAATAATTTAAAACGGCAGATCAAAGGATCTGCCGTTTTAATGAAAAAGGATATTTTATTGATTACCCTGACCGCCACCACCATTATTCATACGCTGGCGCATTTGTTCCCTCATTTTTTGTTCCATAGCTTCAAGTTTCGTGATCTGGTCATCAGTTAAAAAAGATTTTAACCTTGTTCTTCTTTCCTGTACAATGGCATCAATCTGTGATTTTTTTGCAGCCTGATCAAGACCCTGATTCATCATTACTTCTCTCATTCTTGGCTGAAAATTCTGTTGAACCGAAGCTACAGAATCTGCCTGAACATCCGTTAGCTGAAGCGAATCCTTTAATCGTTGTTTCATCATTTCCCGGCGATTTGCCCCATTGCTATTTTGTGCAGAAGCTGTTATTGAAACCAGGGAAAAACCTAATGCTAATACTACTAATATTTTTTTCATATTGATAAATTTATTGACGTAAAACAAAAATGATGCTGTTTAACTTTGCTTTATGTTTAAACAAGTTTAAAACAGGTAAAGAAAAAAATTCCTGGCTTTTTTATAAGCTAAGAGTATTATTTTACGGAGCAAAATTAACTATAGGTTAACTCAGAAAACCTGGTTCCTCAACAAATCTTCAAACTCATCTCTTCTTCTTATCAGCGTAGGTTTATTATCAAAAACCAAAACTTCAGCGGGCTTTAGTCTTGAATTATAATTAGATGACATCTCGAAGCCATAAGCGCCTGCATTATAAAAAACGAGGTAATCATTTTCACGAACTTCATTCAATTTCCTGTCGCTTGCAAAAGTATCTGTCTCACAAATGTTTCCTGTTACAGTGTATTTACGAACAGGCCCATCCGGGTTGGAAACATTTTCTATATGATGATATGAATCATAAAACATAGGACGAATGAGGTGATTAAAGCCGGTGTTTATGCCGGCAAATGTTGTATCAGTACTTCCTTTAATTACATTTACCTGCGTGATAAAATACCCGGCGGCACTTACCAAAAATTTTCCCGGTTCAAACCAAATTTGTAAATGCCGGCCATCAGGATTGGGATGATTTTTAAATGCTTCATTTACTTTTTGTGCAAGCAAACAAATATCTGTTTCAACGTCACCTTCTTTATAAGAAACTTTAAAGCCTCCGCCCAAATCAATGACCTCTAACTCTTTAAATTTCGGAATCAAATCAAACAAAACTTCAATGCCTTTTACAAACACATCTGCATCCTGTATGTCACTGCCTGTATGTATATGCAGCGCTTGTATGTGCAGGTTATGTGCATCAATAAGTGACAGTAAAATATCAATTTGCTCCACCGGAATACCAAACTTACTTTTATCATGACCTGTAGAAATTTTAATATTTCCGCCAGCCATAATATTTGGGCGCAATCTTATACCAACAGGATAATTATGGTTATATTTTTTACCGAATTTTTCAAGATTTGAAAGGCTGTCAATAGTAATATTTACATTAAGACTTTGTGCTTCTTCTATTTCAGCAAATGAAATTCCGTTGGAAGTATATAAAATATTTTTAGGCTCAAACCCTGCAAGCAAAGCAAGCTTTACTTCATTTATAGAACTGCAGTCCACATTGGCGCCAATGCTCTTTATTAACTTTAATATATTAATGTTAGTAAGTGATTTGCAGGCGTAAAAAAACCGAACATCGTTATTTGCAAAAGCACTTAAAAGCTTGTTATATTGCTCTGCAATCTTTTCTGCATGATATACATAAACCGGCGTTCCGAACTCATCAGCAATGCTAACTAACTGATCTCTTGATAATACTTGTGACATGTTGCGAATTTAAGAAACGCAACGATTTGCACTGATTTATTTTAAAATAAAATGAAATGATTTTGTAGGTTACTCTTCATTTGTATTAATCTTTATTTCCGCTTCATCAGTTTGATCATGCTCAATCTTTGTTGCTTCCACTATTTCCTGCATTAATACTTCCTCAATTTTAGGAAGATCAGCAGGACCATTAATTCCAAAGTAATCCATAAAATTTTTAGAAGTTGTATAAATAAGCGGCTTACCAACAGCATCTTCATTTCTGCCGGCGATGAGTATCAATTCCTTCTCTAATAATTTTTGTACCGCATAATCACAATTAACACCTCTTATAATTTCAATTTCACTTTTTGTAACAGGTTGCTTATAGGCAATTATAGAAAGTGTTTCAAGAGAAGCTACCGACAATTTTTTTAGAAATTTATCACCATTCAGTTGCGCTACTGTTTTATGGTATTCTTTCTTTGTAAGAAACTGCCACCCGCCACCAATTTCCTTCATTTCAAAAGCATAATCATCATGAGAATATTTTTCTATGATATTCTCAATTGCCTGCTGTACCTGTTCTTCATCAGTTCTATCTTCCATAAAAGCCAGGGCATTATTTATAAGCTCAGTTATATCAGCAATGCTTAAAGGCTTATCACTGGCAAAAATTAAAGCTTCAATATGTGGGATGATT
>CAXSDW010000184.1:0-2972 GCA_964236235.1 uncultured Chitinophagaceae bacterium | reverse complement strand
AATTAATTATGACGTTATTAGAAATTTTAAAAAACGCTGTTGTTGAAAGCCTTTCAGCATTATACAGTCAAGCCTTTAGCGATACGGATTTCCAGGTAAGTGAGACCAAGCCTGAGTTTGAAGGAGATTATACTGTTGTATTATTTTCTCTTGTAAAGAATTTAAAAAAATCTTCTGAGGTTTTGGGAAATCAATTGGGCGAACAGATAATTAAAAATCACTCTTCAAAATTTTATAAATACAATGTGATAAAAGGGTTCTTAAATCTTACTGTAACTGATCAATTTTATCTGGCAGTTCTTGAAAAAAATTATAATGATGTATGTTTTGGAAAGAAGGAAATGAATGCCAAAAAGATAATGGTGGAATATTCATCTCCAAATACCAATAAGCCTTTACATCTTGGTCATCTGCGAAATAATTTTATTGGCTGGAGTGTTTCTGAAATCCTGAAAGCGAATGGTTATGATGTAATAAAAAGCTGCATAGTTAATGACAGGGGAATTCACATTTGTAAAAGTATGCTTGCCTGGAAACTGTATGCCAATGGCGCAACACCGGAATCAACACATATTAAAGGTGACCATTTTGTAGGAGATTATTATGTAAAATTTAATGACGAATATAAAAAGCAGGTTGCGGAATTGATGGCTTCAGGAAGATCAAAAGATGAAGCAGAAAAAGAAGCGCCGCTGATGAAGGCAACACAACAAATGTTGCTTGATTGGGAAAATAATGATCCCGAAGTAAGAAGCCTTTGGAAGAAAATGAATGCCTGGGTTTATGAAGGATTTGATATTACTTATAAGCGCATTGGCAGCGACTTTGATAAGATTTATTATGAAAGTGAAACCTATCTTTTAGGAAAAGATTTTGTACAGGAAGGATTGGAAAAAGGTATTTTATATAAGAAAGAAGATGGAAGCATTTGGATAGATCTTACTGATAGCGGCTTGGATGAAAAGCTGGTGCTGAGAAGTGATGGCACATCTGTTTATATAACATCTGATATTGGTTTGGCGAAACAAAAATATGAGCAATATAAACCTGATAAAAGTATTTATGTTGTTGGTGACGAACAGATATATCATATTAAAGTGTTGAAGCTTATTTGCCAAAAGCTTGGGATGCCTTTTGCTGATGGAATTTATCATTTAAGTTACGGCATGGTAGAGTTGCCATCAGGCAAAATGAAAAGCCGTGAAGGCACTGTTGTTGATGCCGATGATCTTATTGATGAAATGATAATTACTGCAAAAAAACATACGGAAGAATTAGGAAAAGTAAAAGACTTTAATGAAGAAGAACTTAGTGTATTGTATGAGACTTTAGGAATTGGCGCAATGAAATTTTATTTGCTGAGAGTTGATCCTAAAAAACGAATGATCTTTAACCCGGAAGAAAGCATAGATTTTCATGGGTTTACCGGGCCATTTGTGCAATATACATTTGCAAGAATTCAATCGGTGTTGAGGAAAGTTGATAGTGGACAGTTGACAGTTGATAGTGGAGAGTTGACAGTTGATAATTCGCAAACGAACAACGAACAACGAACAACGAACAACCACTTGCTTCCTCTTGAAAAACAATTACTCATAACATTGGAGCAATTTCCAACAGCTATAGAACAGGCTGCTGATGAAATGAATGCTTCTGTAATTGCCAATTATGTTTTCAATCTAGCTAAAACATTTAATTCTTTTTATACAGAACATTCTATTGCAAATGCTGAAAATGAAGAGAAGAAATACTTACGGCTAAACATCGCTAAAATGACTTCTAATGTTTTACAAAGCGGAATGCATTTATTAGGTATTTCAATGCCGCAAAAAATGTAATTCTTAACTTACATTACTCCTGTGTTGCAAACATTTTCTTTAAACCTTCTTCAAAATTTATTGGTTCAAATGGCAGCTCATTTTTTGCTTTATCTATTATCAAACCGGTTACCGGCGGCCGTTTGGCAGCTTCTTCAAATGTTGCTGAAGTAACTTTTTCAATAAGGTTTTTATCCAACCCTAAAAAATCCGCAGTCTTTAATGCCATCGCATAAGGCGTTAATGTTTCTTCGCCGGCAATATGATAGATTCCTGTAAGTTTTTTTTCTGAAATAGAAATAATTGCTTTTACAACATCATCAACATATGTTGGTGTTCTTACCTGGTCAATAAAAACTTTTAAGGGTTCTTTGTTTGTCAAATTTTCCTTAACCCACATCACCACTCCCCTGTGTTTACCGCTTAATGATTTGCCATATACTGAACATAATCTTACAATACTAAACTGTAAACCACTTGCCATACAAAGCTCTTCTGCTTTCATTTTACTTATTCCATAATAATTTACCGGGTCCATTTTATCATCTTCTTTATAAGGACCATTTTCTCCGTTAAAAACAAAATCAGTAGAGGCAAATAACAGGTAAGCATTTATTGATTTGCATGCAGCAATAATGTTTTCAGTTCCATGGATATTTACACTATTGCATTCTTCTTTATTAAGCTCACAATAATTTGGCAGGCTTAAGGCCGCAAGATGTATTACTACATCAGGTTTGTTGGCAGTAATTATATTTTGCACATCCGCCGCAGCAGTAATATCAAGTACCTGGAATTTAAAATTATCAACCTGGCTATAAACCAGGTTCGACCTTGCTGTAGAGATAACAGCATGCCCGCCCTTATTTAATAAACTGCATATTAAATGTTGCGCTATAAAGCCGTTTGCACCTGTAACTAAAATCTTCAGTTGGATAATTTATTAAAATGATTAAAAAAAATGTATTTATTAAGAGCAATAATATTGATCTATTTTAATTCCCCAAACAAAATGAGGGAATCTATAAAATACGTTTTTTCTAAGATAAAATTAAGGGAAACAAAAGATAAAATACCCGTTGCTTTGTGTATCATAATAACAATTTTAGCAACAGTTATTTTTCACAATAGTATATAATATGTTTTGACATTAAT
>CAXSDW010000183.1:0-3063 GCA_964236235.1 uncultured Chitinophagaceae bacterium | reverse complement strand
AATGAAATTGAATTCTTCTATTTCAATTATAATATATCCTCCAATGAAATTGAATCCTTCTACATCAATTATAAAGTACCCTCCAATGGAGTGAATCCTGATATTTCAATTATAAAATATCCTCTAACGCAATTGAATCTTATATTTCAATTATAATATATCCTCCAACGAAATTGAGTTTGATGTTTTCAATTGTAAACTACCTATAAATAAAACTGAATTCCATCATTTCAATGATAAAATGCTCCCTTTGTAAATTGTAAAATTCCAAATTATACAATTGAATTTGCTGGTTTCAATAATAGAATATCCTCCAGTCAATTCATTTTCCTGTTTTCAATCCCAAAATTTCCATTCCCAGTATTAAACACACGCATTTCTTTACAAGGATCCATTCTTTCCAAATATAATACAGGTTAAAAATTTTATTACTCCATACAATTTTTCAACAGAGGCGTCGTTTAATTACAAGGGTATTGTGTATAGTAATTAAATAACCTCTTCAAAAATAAAAAACATGGCAAAGAAATCATTACGTATTGTAATCCCTACAAATGTTGGCGACATGTTACAACTTGGGGAAAGAATTTATGAAAAACATCAAAGCGATGGAACAAAAAGCCCGTTAAATTCAATGCAGGACTATAACTGGGATACCGTTGGCCCAAATATTATTCCTGCAATTGAGAAACATAAAGAAGCTGAAACATTACAAAAGCAAAGTGAAAAGGCCTATGCCGAAAGAGATGCCCTGGTAACAGATATAAAAGGAATGGTTACCAGCAGCCGGGATGTACTTAAAGGCACATTTAGCAAATCTCCTAAAAATCTTGGCGATTGGGGCTATACAGTAGAGGATTCGCCCAGGGCAAAGGTGATAAAGACAATAAAATAAAAAATATTTTATTTACCTGAAGTAAACCTGTGAGTTTTTTAAGCCTCATAGGTTTTACAAGCGTATCTTAATTTATCTTCAGCCTCAATCCTGCATAAAACATTCTTCCTGTAACCGAACCCCAGGTTAGTGATGCATCAAAGTATTGGCTGAATGGCTCACCTGCCGCTATTATCGCATCTTTTTGTATGAAGTTGGTAAGATTTTCACTGCCTATATAGATTTCCAAAGGATTTTTCTTTCCCAATATTTTACTTATTTGTGCATTCATCATTTCCGATGAAGGCGAATATCCAGGCCGCTGATATGCAACCGGATTAGCTGCTGTAGATGGCAACCTTTTCCTGCTGGTATAGCTGATTGTGTAATCAAATTTCCACCCGTTTGTTTCATAGGCGAGGTTTGCAAATGCACGATTACGGGCAGTAAGTGGTTTTTGTAAAAGAACATTTCCATAAGTTGTCTTTACATCAAACAAACGGTAAGCAAGCCTTACATCAAATCTTTCTATTGGTATAAATGCCAACTCTGCCTGCAAACTATTGGAGTATGATTTGCCCTGCAGGTTGTAAAATTTAATTGCTCCTGGATCTTCTAAATCAACTACAACCTGGTTAGTAAAATCATTGCGGTAAAAATCTACATTTAAAGATGCTGCCTTGTTCCAAAGTTTAAACTTCTGGTCAATGCTTACACCTTTGTTCCACGCTATTTCAGGTTTTAACCCATAGGCGCCTGTTGCTGATGATGGAATTATATTTACTGTTCTTGAGCTCACGAGCACACTGTTATTTTCGGCAAATATGTTTGCTGTGCGTTGCCCGCGGCCTGCGCTGGCTCTTATTACGGTATTCTTTAAGGGTTGGTATCGTATATTGAGCCGGGGCGTAGTAAACCATCCATAAATACTATTATGATCTCCCCTGATACCGGCAACAACATCGAACTTAGTGGAAGGACTAAATGTATATTCAAAGAAAGCACCCGGGACTATTTCTGTTCTTTTGTAATTATTGGCTTTATAATCTTCATTGTAATTATCATATACCATGCTTAATCCTGTACGGAATTTATGTGCCGTATTATTTATTATAGATTGATAAATAAGATTAGAATAAAAGCTCTGCTGGCTGGCAGTATAGTTGGTTAAACCAAAGTATGAATCCTGCTTATGGTGAAATGCTGAAAGCTGCAAGCCAATGCTTTTATATTTTTTTTGAGGAAAAATATAACCGATTTTACCAAAGGCTTCAATGCGTTCTGTATTAATGCCAAGGCCATAACTATTGGTTGTAAATTTATCTTTTGCTGAATTGTAATCTACCTGTCCGCCGGTTTTTTTATCATTAAGATATTTAATACCAAACTGCGACATAAAGCCTTTGCTATTATCGTAGCTCCACCTGTTTATAGCGCTAAATAAATTTCCGGTTGGTAAATCTCTAAAGCCATCTTTATTAAAATCCATGCTGTGGTTGCCAAAAAAATCATCATGCAAAAGCAAAGTGCTCGCCCATTTCTTATTAATTTTTTGAGAAAGATTTAGATTAAGATCCGTCTTGCCAAAACTGTTCTCATAAATGTTTGCATATACCTTTTCGCTGTTCACAGGTTTTTTCAATTCTACATTGATTTGCCCGGCAATACTTTCAAATCCATTGGCTACTGAACCGGTTCCTTTAATAAGTTGCATGCTTTCTATCCATGGGCCGGGGATGGAGTTTAAACCCAAAGAAGTAGCCAGGCCTCTTGGGCCAGGAAGGTTCTCAACAGTTAATTGTGTGTAAATACCGGCAAGTCCTAAGAGCTGTATTTGCTTTGAACCGGTTACTGCATCATTGTAAGACACATCAACAGAAGGATTAGTTTCAAAACTCTCGCTAAGATTGCAACATGCCGCTTTAAACAATTCATTTTGCGAGATAATAGTAGTGCCATAAGGATCTAAAATACTCCTGTACAAAGATGATTTGGAAGAATATATTTTTACTTCGCTTAATTGCTTACCCGTACCGAGGATAACCTTAAGCTCGGTGGCAGGGAAAGCTGAAATAGTATCGGCTTTATAACCGGTGTAGCTGATAACAAGCCTGTTACCATCCGATAAAATATTAAACACACCATTGTTATCAGTAGTGGTGCCGGTTTGTTTGCCAAGCCACACAATA
>CAXSDW010000182.1:0-3179 GCA_964236235.1 uncultured Chitinophagaceae bacterium | reverse complement strand
AAATTATTTTAAAGTTGCCTGGAGAAATATCACTAAACGTCCGTTCTATTCTTCGCTCAATATAATTGGTCTTTCTTCAGGTATCTTATTCACGCTGCTCATTGGCGCTTATGTGTGGAATGAATTGCAGGTAAACAGAAAATTGCGCAATTATAAGAATCAGTATTTTCTTACAAGCAAATGGAAAGATCCAAACATGGGCCCGGACATTACAACGCTTGGGCCATTGTCAAAAAGATTAAAAGAAGATTATCCGAATCTTGTTGCTGATTATTACAGATGGGATGGAATTACTTCAGTGATTTCAAAAGGAGATAAACATTTACGTGAAAATATACAGTTGGGCGATAGTACGCTTTTAGCAATGTATGGGTTTAAGTTATTATACGGTGATGAAAGAACTGCATTATATAATCCTTACTCAGCAGTAATTACAAAGGATATTGCTATTAAATATTTTGGTAAAACAGATGTAGTTGGCCAAACACTTTCTATACAAAGTTTTTCAGGCACGCAGCATGATTTTGCTATTACAGGTGTGTTAAAAGATCTACCGGAAAATTCTGTTACTGCACTTAATGATGCTAATCATAATACTTTTTTTATTCCAACTAATACTTCCTCTTACTTTGGAAGAAATGACTTTGAGTCATGGTCAAATATTTATCTGCCTTCTTATGTTGAATTGAAAAATGGTGTTACAGCCGCTGCTCTGGAGAAACCCATAAATCAATTGATACAGCAAAATGCACCTGATGGAATAAAACAAAATTTAACCGTACAAGCAGTTGCCTTATCAGACTATTACATGCAAAAAAATAATGCACTGGTAAAGCGGATGTTGTATGCTTTATCCTTTGTTGGTCTTTTTATTCTGTTGATGGCTATTGTAAACTTCATAAATATTTCAATCAGTAATTCATCGGCACGCATTAAAGAAATTGGTATTCGTAAAGTATTAGGCGGTTTAAAAAAGCAGATCATTATTCAGTTCCTTACAGAATCTGTAATGCTTGTTTTGCTGGCAACTGTTTTCGCAATTATTGCATATCCTTTTGCGCAACCATATTTTCGAGAAGTTGTTGGGAGAAAAATCCCGGCACTTTCATCTTTCCCTTTGTACTTTATTTTTATTCCTGCAGCACTTGTATTATTCGTTGGAGTTTTAGCGGGTTTATATCCTGCAATAATATTATCGTCGCTTAAATCAGCAGATTCAATAAAAGGTAAATTAAAAACAATAAAGGAAAATGTATTGCTGCGAAAGTCATTAACAGGCTTTCAATTTTGCATAGCCTGTATAGTTATTGTTGCTGCATCTGTTGTGTCTCAGCAGGTAAATTATTTTTTTAGCCGGAGCCTTGGCTACAATAAAGAATATATTATTTCATCACAGGCGCCAAGAGATTGGTCGGTAGCGGGTCTTCGCAGGATGGAAACAGTGCGCAAAGAATTTTCAACAATGCCACAGATCAGTGCGGTAACAGTATCATTTGAAATTCCTGATGGCGGTGTAAACACCGGCCCGCCTGTGTATAAAGCAGGCACTGATTCTGCAAAGGCAATTGCCATGCAAACTATGCAAACTGATGGTAATTACCTTTCTGTTTATGGGATTCCATTAAATGCAGGCACTTTTTTCAGCACTGATGCCGAGGCCGATTCCTTAAAGGTTGTATTAAATGAAAAAGCTGTGCTTGCTTTGGGTTTCAACAAACCTGATGATGCTATTGGTAAACAGCTTAGAATTCCTGGCAGCAATGATATATTTACAGTAAAAGGAGTCACAGCCAATTTTCATCCTGGTTCAATGCAGCAGGAAATCCAGCCATTGATTTTCTTTAAAGCAAGGTTCACGAACAGCTATCGTTACTTATCATTTAAAATAAAACCAGGTAATGTTGCAAATACAATAGCCTCCATCGAAAGAAAATGGGCAGCATTATTACCCGGCAGTTCTTTTGAATACACCTTCATGGATGATACTCTTAAGAAATTATACAAAGCAGAAATACAACTTAGGAAAGCTGCTTATACAGCAACAATACTATCGTTGATAATTGTATTACTCGGTGTGCTTGCACTGGTTTCATTAAGTATTCAAAAACGCACAAAAGAAATTGGTATTCGAAAAGTATTAGGTGCTTCTGTCGGCAACATCGTATCGCTGTTTATGAAAGAGGTATTAATAGTGATAATTATTGCGGGTCTAATTGCATGCCCTATCGCCTGGATTATAATGCAAGGCTGGCTCAGCGATTATGCTTACAGGATATCGTTAACTGCAAAACCATTTCTTATATCAATTGCAGCACTTGCAATAGTAACAGCTTTGCTGATAGCGACACAGGCAATAAAAGCCGCGATAGCAAACCCGGTAAAAAGTTTACGAACGGAGTAAGTCTAAACTGGGATTTGTGGGATGTTTGGGATTTATTGGAAGGTAATGTTTTGCCCCTCTCCTTAAGGAGAGGGGTTGGGGTGAGGTCAAAAATTATTTATAAAATCAACAGCATTTAAAATGGGAATGCCGCGAAACGGATGGAGTATCAGCAGGTCTTTATCGCCGGTAATAATGCAGGAGGCATTTGCAGCAATAGCTAATTCAAGAAATTTATTGTCTTTTGGGTCGCGGCAATCTGTTATTGATTCTGATATTTCAATAAAGAGGGCGAGCTGTTTGAAATCCTCTAAAATCTCTAATCTTGTTTTTCTGGAAATATACTTATCAAATTTCGAACGAAGAAACACTTCAAAGAATTCATTGTATGTTGCAATACTTGCTGATATTTTTCCTGTCTGGTTTGCTTTTTTTTCTGCTTTTCGTGGTGCAGAATCCTTGAAAAGAGAAGAACTGATCAGCGTATTTGTATCAATAACAAAAAGGCTATTCTTCACTCAGCAATTGTTGAAGGATTTCTTCTGTAAGTCCATTCCTCGCTGCCTCATCACTTGCTTTATCCAGAAGAGATTCAAAATGAGCCACTTTAATTTCTTGAGAAATTATTTCTATCAGATTTTGAAAGTTTTTTCCCAACCCGCTTTTTATTTCAGGAGAAACATCCTGCCATTTTTTTGCGGCAGCATCATCCACTTCAATAACAATCCGTTCCATACTTTTTTGTTTTTATGCTTCCCAAAAATACAAAATAATAAATCTTCAAAATAATAAAACAATG
>CAXSDW010000181.1:0-3227 GCA_964236235.1 uncultured Chitinophagaceae bacterium | reverse complement strand
CTGCTTCTGCTGATTGAAGAATGTTCTTAATTCGCCTTTTCAGGAGATTCTACATTCAATAGATTGTTATCATCTTTTTTGCGAATGCCAAAATTGTAGCGGATGTTAACGCTTACACGGCGGGTATCTGCTTTGCGAAAACCACTGGCGTTTACACTTCCCTGGTTAATGGTAAAATCATTTCTGTTGGTAAGAAAAATATCAGTTATGCCGGCGCTTAATTGAAGCTTCCTTTTCATTAATTGCTGGTTGATAGAAAAATTTAAAGAACCAAAATTGCTTAATTCATAAAATTGCAACTGTCCGTTAAATCTTGCAAACCCATTAAGCTGAAGCTGCGTTGCAGCAGTTACTTTAAAGGTTTGATAAGTAAACACAGACCAGCTTCCTTTTTTAAATGAGAGTGGCTTGCTTTCATATAAGCCCTGGTAAAAGTTATGGTTGTATTGTACGCCTGCAACGGCAAAATACTTCTTTCCCTGTGGCAATGCGCCTAATGCACGAAAATAAATTTCCTTATTACTGCCAAGATTATCATACGTTCTAAAGGCAATAGCACGGCTGCTATCAGCCTGGTACACTACATTAGTAAAAATATCTTTGCTATTATTAATACCTATAGCAACAACCGGCCGCTCGTCTACGGATACATTGGCCTCATAATTTTGTGTGAACTGAGGGCGCAAATATGGATTACCTGTTTCAAAAAGATATTGATCAACATAACGCTGCGATGGGTTAAGCAATTGATAGCCAGGCCTGCTTATTGTACGCCTGTACACGAGGTACGCCTTTAACTGGTAACCTTCTATTTTAAACAGATCCCGGCTTAAATATACATAGGGAAAAAGATCTGTGCGGTGAATGCTGAAAGATGTATCAGCAGGGATAAACTGCTTACCTTCCATGTTTGTATTTTCGAGTCGTGTTCCCGCTTTTATAATGATGCCGTTAATGTTTTTAGAGGCCTGTAAATAAGCAGCATTTATGTTTTCATTGTAGCGATATGAGCTTGTACGTCCGATATCTTTTATCCTGTCTGCACCACTTCCATTGTAATAATTAGTAGTGTTGTTAAAGCCAACAAGTGTTGATTTTACACCTGTTTCTATCGTGAACTTTTTTGGTAATTTATAGATAAGATTACTTTGCGCCGAGAAGAAATTAAGCTTTGTTTTTATTTTACCGTCACCACCATTAACAAAAACTGCTGGCACATTAAAAGTATTTACAAATGTTTGATCGGAAAGATTAGGCGAATAATTATAAGAAAGATCAGTGCTCCATTCTGAGCCAACGCTGTCTATTTTATATTTTGCAGAAACACCTTGCGTAAGATTAAAATTATTACCATTATTGACAACATCTGTAGTGTTATTTACCAAAAGAGAATTAGTGCTAACCTTACTTATTTTAGAATAATTGATGGTGGTATTTATAAAATCACTATAATTAATTCTTCCATCATAACTTATTTCCCATTTTTTTGAAAGTGGTGTATTCAATCCGAAGCCAACGTAATAATTGTTGGTAGGATATACTGAAAATGCATCCTGGCTCAGTAATGAATCAGAAGCAAAGAGCCGGTTGGTATTTGTCTCTTCATAATTATTTCTTCTTTGGTATTGCAGGTTGAGGTAGGTGCTTAAAGTGCCATTACTGTTATTAATATTAAGGCCCATAAACCGGTTGCCATATTTGCCCTGGTTGCCACCAAGTGTAGCGCTTCCTGTAAGGCCAATTTTTACGCCTTTCTTTAATACCACATTTACAATTCCACCTGTTGCTGTTGCATCATATTTTGCTGAAGGCGTTCTCAATATTTCAATGCTGGCGATAGCGTTTGGCGGAAGATTTTTAAGCATTGTTGCAATATCAGCAGCACTCATTTTTTGCTCACGCCCATTAATGTAAACAGTTGCAGGTGTGGTGCTGCTTAGGTATATATTTCCATCCTGGTCTACAAATAAGCCGGGTGTTTTCTCTAATATTTCATAAGCGTTAGTAGAACTTGCTGCAAGATTCTCAGGGTCTACAATTGTTTTATCATCTTCCTGCCGCATTACAGGCCTTGTTGCAGTTACAGTTATCTCCTTTAAAGCCTTTGAAACATTTTGTGCGGTAAAAGTAAAAACAGCGTTATCATTCTTCACCGTTATGCCTCTTGTAAAAGGCGCATAGTTAACTGATGATACATCTACAATATATTGCTGGCGCTGAAGTGTAAACACAGCAAGACCACTGCTGTCTGATACTTTATTAAAAGTTTGCGAGCTGTCTTTAACTGACCTGATGGTAACTGATGCAAATGGCAGTGGTTCCTTTTTAGCACTTATAATCTTAATGCTTACGGTGGCATCCTGTGCCTGCAGGTTAGCAGCAGTTAAGTTGCCGGCAAAAATTAAAATAAGAAAAATAAGGAGGTAATTTGTGGAGCGTGTAAACATACTCAATGTGCGCAGTTGTAAATTTGGCGAAGATAAAAAATATGGATTACCTGTTAATACCAGGAAGGTTAAACAACTGACAAAATTTAGAGAAGGAAAATCATTTCCACGCTGTTTATATAATTATATGAATCCGGTTGAAACGATTTAAAAACGAAAATTTATAAAGAAGAATTTAAAATGGAAATTAATTTCCTAAAGAAATAATTTATTCTCATTCGCTATAAGTGAATCTATTGATAAGATAAATAAAGTAGTTTTAAAATATGAACTATAGAAAGAAACAGAATGTATTATTCTTGTTGCAGGAACACCTTGTGTAAGATTAAACTTATTACCGTTTTACGCCTAAAATCTTTTCTATACTTTTAATTCCCTTCTCTATATTATTCAATGGGGGAGGGCTTTGTTTTGTTCAGCTCGTTAGCCTAAAAAATTCAACTCCTCTGCTGAAAGCGAAATGTCAGCTGCTTTTATATTTTCTTCCAGGTGCTGTATGGAAGTAGTGCCGGGAATAGGTAAAATCCACGCAGATTGATGAAGCAGCCATGCAATGTTGAGCTGTGCAACAGTGACACCTTTAGCATCTGCCAACTCTTTCATCCTGTCCTGCTCCGTTGGCAAAGACGTTTGGAGTGAAAAGAAAGGAATAAAGGGAATCTGGTTTTCCTCGCAAAAAGGCAGTATCTCACCACCCTGAAATCCGTAAGGACTTCCCGGATCAGTAACCCGCTGCGTATAGCTATACATATTCTCTACGCTGGCAACTTTACCCATTTT
>CAXSDW010000180.1:0-3354 GCA_964236235.1 uncultured Chitinophagaceae bacterium | reverse complement strand
TAAGCGCTTTTATGGTTTGTGTAAATGAGCTCACAGATCTTAAATGTCATAAAAAAGAAATCCTGGAACCGTTATTAATCTTACTTACACCATATGCACCACACATTGCCGAAGAATTATACCAGCGGCTTAACTCCCTCTCCTTTGGAGAGAGCAGGGGTGAGGTTACCATTTTAGACGCTTCCTTCCCTAAATTAGAACCAAAATATTTGGTTGAATCTGAAAAAGAATACCCCGTTTCTATCAATGCTAAAATGCGTACAACAATCAAGATTTCTTTAGATGCTTCTGCTGAAGAAGTTGAAAAGATAGTTCTGCAAAATGAGGTTGTTAAAAAGTGGATGGATAGAAAGCCTCTAAAAAAGTTGATCTACGTAAAAAATAAAATGATAAATGTGTTGGTATAAATCTTAATATTTATCCGGATATTCTTTTCTACTATTAATGTATGTCCTGTTAAAGAATGACCTTCCAAATAATTTAAAAGTTTCTTATGCATCTCTCCGGAGACTTACTATACGAGCGGCTCTTAGCGCACTCACATACTTTTCATAAAGTTGTTGACTTTGATCCTTCAAAAGAAAAATTAATTAAACTTGATTTTACTGCAGACAATATTGAACTGATAAATATTGATGTGAGCAATGTTGATGCATTGTCATCTTACATAAATAAAAAACTTAAAACGGCAAAAGCAAAATTTGCAATCGGTGGTTATAATGAAAACAGAACACTATACAGTAGCCACCGCCTGTTCAACAAAGAATCCCTGCAGACCCTCCTTTCTCCTCCCAGGAAGAAGGGGCCGGAGAATGAGGGGCGTTCCATACATTTAGGAGTTGATATTTGGGGAGAACAAGGAACAAAAGTATATGCTCCGTTGGGAGGGCTTATTCACAGCTTTGCTTATAATAATAATGCCGGTGATTATGGCGCCACACTTATTTTATTACATCAATTGGATACCATAACATTTTATACTTTATACGGCCATTTGAGTTTAGATGATATTGCAAAGGTTTCTGAGTTTCAAAATGTAATACGCGGACAAATTATTGGACATTTTGGTTCACCGGAAGAAAACGGACATTGGCCTCCGCATTTGCATTTTCAAATAATTAAAGATATGAGAATACATAGAGGTGATTATCCCGGCGTTTGTACACCAGGTGAAAGAGAAAAGTATCTATCCAATTGCCCTGATCCTGACACTATACTTGGGTTACAGCCGTATATAAGTAAATAGTTTTCATGTTCAATGAATACTAAATGGAAAGCCCGAACAAAGTGTAAAACCTAATAGAACAGGCAACCGCCAACAAGCAAACACGTCTTTGCTTTTTCATTTTGTTTGGTAATATAAACGGAAATTCAAAGTGCAAGTTGTACCAGGATAAGACGAAAGGGTTCAAACAATTTTCACTTTTCCACGTTTGATTATTTGACTGTTTACGCTAAGTAAAATATTACCTTTACTTTTTTAATTTTTCAAAATGGAAATTACTCCTGGCCCGCTGCTTAAAACTATCAATTCTCCGGCAGATTTAAAAAAGTTAGATAGAAGCCAGTTGCCGCAGGTATGTGATGAGCTCCGCCAATACATTATAGATGTGGTAAGTGTTTATGGCGGCCATTTCGGAGCAAGCCTCGGTGTAGTTGAATTAACGGTTGCTATTCATTATGTTTTTGATACGCCATACGATCAGTTGGTTTGGGATGTAGGCCACCAGGCATATGGACATAAAATTCTTACCGGTCGCAGGGATAATTTTTCAACCAATAGAAAATATAAAGGCATAAGCGGTTTCCCAAAAAGAACTGAAAGTGAATATGATACATTTGGGGTAGGCCATTCTTCTACGTCAATTTCTGCGGCGCTTGGTATGGCAATGGCTTCTCATTATAAAGGAGAGAAAGATCGCCAGCATGTGGCAGTAATTGGTGATGGAGCCATGACAGCGGGTTTGGCTTTTGAAGGAATGAATCATGCCGGTATTGAAAACAGTAACCTGCTTATTATCTTAAATGATAATTGCATGAGTATTGATCCAAATGTGGGTGCTTTAAAAGAATACCTTACTGATATTACCACTTCTCAAACGTATAATAAAATAAGAGATGATTTTTGGAAGGTGCTTGGCAAATTGCCCGGTAAACATTTTTCGAGAGACATGGCTTCAAAGATTGAAGCGAGTTTGAAAGGCTTAGTAAGCAAAAGCAGTAATTTATTTGAATCTTTGAAACTTCGTTATTTCGGCCCGATAGACGGACATAATATTACCAAGTTAGTGGATACTTTAAAAGATTTGAAAACTATAACTGGTCCTAAATTACTGCACATAAAAACGGTAAAAGGAAAAGGATTTAATCTTGCTGAGAAAGAACAAACCAAATGGCATGCACCGGGATTATTTGATAAAATTACCGGGGAGATCTATAAGAAAACTTTTGAAATACCGCAACCGCCAAAATACCAGGATGTATTTGGTCACACATTGGTTGAGTTGGCTGAACAGAATAGTAAAATCATGGGCATTACCCCTGCAATGCCAAGCGGTTCGTCACTAAAATATATGATGGATAAAATGCCACATCGTGCTTTTGATGTGGGCATTTGCGAGCAGCATGCTGTTACACTCAGCGCCGGGCTTACGACACAGGGCATGAAAGTTTTCTGCAATATTTATTCTTCTTTTATGCAAAGAGCTTACGATCAGGTTGTACATGATGTTGCAATACAGAATTTGCCCGTAGTATTTTGTTTGGACAGAGCAGGCCTTGTAGGCGAAGACGGCCCTACACATCATGGCGCTTATGATATTGCTTACATGCGTTGCATACCCAACATGATTGTGAGTGCGCCCATGAATGAAAGTGAACTAAGAAATTTAATGTACACCGCACAGTTGGATAGCACAAAAAATCCTTTTGTTATCCGCTACCCACGAGGCGAAGCTGTGAAGTCAGACTGGAAAACAAAAATGAAGGAAATACAAATTGGCACCGGAAGAAAATTAAAAGATGGTAAAGACATTGCTGTATTATCATTCGGACATCCGGGAAATTTTGCTGCTTCTGCAATAAGAGATGTAAAGGCCGATGGAATTGATCCGGCGCATTACGATATGCGTTTTGTAAAGCCATTAGATGAAGAATTGCTGCATGAAGTTTTTAGTAAATTCAATAAAATTATTACTGTAGAAGATGGAACTGTTGTTGGCGGTTTTGGTTCTGCAATTTTAGAATTTATGGCAGCTAACAATTATAAAGCAGAGGTAAAAATTTTAGGCATTCCTGATGCCATTATCGAACATGGCACATTAAAAGAATTGTATACAGAAATTGGTATTGATG
>CAXSDW010000179.1:0-3363 GCA_964236235.1 uncultured Chitinophagaceae bacterium | reverse complement strand
ATGATAAAACGCACCCTATACTTCGGTAACCCTGCTTATCTTAAAACAAAAGATGAACAACTGGTTATTGAAATGCAGGATACGGGTGAAGTAAAATCAACGCCGATAGAAGATTTAGGGATTGTAATTCTTGATCACCAGCAAATAACTATTACACAGGCTGTGCTGGCAAAATTGCTTGCTAATAATACAGCCATCATTACCTGCGATAATACACATCATCCTGTTGGCCTGCAACTAAGCCTTGACGGGCACACACTTCAAAGCCAAAAGTTTAAGGCACAAATAGAAGCATCTGTTCCACTAAAAAAGCAATTATGGCAACAAACGATCTCTTCAAAAATTATTAACCAGGCTGCTCTTTTACAACAGGAAAGAGTTGAAAACAAATACATGCTTACGCTTGCTGCAAATGTAAAAAGCGGCGACAGCACTAACTGTGAAGCACAAGCCGCAGTATATTACTGGAAAAATCTTTTTCCTGAATTTTTGCAATTCAGAAGAGAAAGATATGGGCCGCCTCCAAATAATCTGCTTAATTATGGTTATGCAATTTTACGGGCAGTTGTTGCAAGAGCGCTGGTATGCTCAGGCCTTTTGCCCACACTTGGCATACATCACCGCAACCAATATAATGCTTATTGCCTGGCTGACGATATTATGGAACCGTACAGGCCTTTTGCAGATATGATAGTGTGTGATATTGTTCGTATGAATGGAAATTTTTTAGAGATAGGACAATCAATGAAAAAGCAATTGCTGGAAATACCTGCAATGGATGTAATGCTTGACGGGCAAAAAAGCCCGCTGATGAATGCAGTGCAAAGAACAACCGCATCACTTGCAAAATGCTTTGAAAGCGGTACTAAAAAATTGTTGTATCCCGGCCTCACCTAATCCTCTCCAAAGGAGAGGACTTTAGACCGTTCTTAACGAAATGTTTAATAATTATATAACTGCCTCTTTCCGGTTCTCCCCTGCTGCCGGGGAAGTTAGAGGAGGCTTTCACCGCTTAAATGCATATCGTATTATGTGGGTATTAGTATTTTTTGATTTACCCACGGAAACCAGGATTGACAGGAAAAACTATACAAAATTCAGAAAGAAGATTATGGATGACGGCTTTCAAATGTTTCAGTTCAGCATGTACATAAGGCATTGCAGCAGCAGGGAAAACAGTGATGTACATATAAAAAGAGTGAAAACCATTTTACCGGTAAAGGGACATATAGGCATTATGTGTGTAACCGATAAGCAATTTGGAATGATGGAAATCTTCAGAGGCAAAGAAGCCATAGAAGTTCCTGAAACTGTTCAGCAGCTTGAACTTTTTTAGGATTAAACAAACGGTCATGATTCCTTTACCTGCTGCAAACAAATTGCTTTATTGTAAACCACTTACAAACAGGCATTATAATTTTATCAATAAAGTTGTAAATTGTTGAGTAATAAAACATCCGTATGCCACGTATCGCCGGTATCACTATAAAGAAAAATGGTAAGGGTAAAATAACCCAGGTAACCATTGATGTGCAAAAACACAAACAAGCCATTACACCGGTGCTTAACCAATTAGGGGTGATAGAAAAAACACAATTTCAAAAAGAGTTTGAAGAGGGCTATACAATTAAGGAGGCAAAAGCTATAAGCCTTAAACATATTGAGGATGTATGGAAGAAGAAAAAGTAAAACTTACCCACCAGCCAATTCATTTATTAAACGGTCTTGTAGATATCCTTTTAGACAAAGAATATTTCAGCCATATTGATAATGCTAAAGCTTATGTAACTGCCATCTACGATTTTATCTATACTATCCCAACACTTAAACTCAGGCGCACTAAATCGTTAACTCTTTGCAACAAATGATCTTCCCTTTACAATATATCCTTATCACTTCACAGGAAATGTTGTTTCCTTCACAAGAAACCATCACCTGTTCACAGTAAATGGTAGTTTCTTTTAAGAAATAATCTTACTCCGCATAAGGGAAGCCTTCCGGCTTAAAGGAAATGCTCTTCCCTTCACAGGAAATTTTCTTCCCTTGATAAGAAATGCGCTGTCCTTCACCGGAAATGTTTTTTTTCTAATAGTAATTGTCTTTCCCTATGTAACAAAGGGCCGTTTTTAAACAGCTTTAAATATTTTTTTCAGGATTTAATAAGTTTTTTTAAAACCTGCTTCTGCTGATTATCAGTGACTTATTATTTATTGTAAAGAAATCATTTCTCCATGATAGTCAACAACTTATTGCAAAAAAGTAAACACACGATAGTGTGCAGCGTACTATTACCTCTGAAATATTATTATAACAGAACCGTTTGTACAATACGAATTCGTAAATAAAAATTTCGAGTTAAACAATTTTTTTAATCCTTTAAATTAAACCACTATGCCATTACGCATAACAAACGGCTTTGATAAACTTTCAGACAGTGAGCTGTTAGCTAAAGTCAACAACATTATGAATGGGATGACAGACAATCCCAATTTTCCCACTCCCACACCAACAATCTCTGAGCTTCAAACAGCGGTTGATGCTTTCGCACAAGCGCTTTCGGCAGCACAAAAAGGAAGTACTTACAACAAGGCTTTTAAGAACCAGAAAAAGTCAGAAATGATTGACCTGTTTCATGGCCTTGGCAATTATGTTCTTTTTATGGCCAATGGAGATGCACTGGTGGCGCAGTCTTCTAAATTTAGCATTGCCAAACCGCCTTCACCTGCGCCGGGTGTTACCGCGGCGGCAAACCAGCAATTAGATGACGGGGAAAATTCAGGCGAACTGCTATTTACCTTTGACAGGATACCAGGAGCCCGGAGCTATGTTTACCAGTACGCATCGGATCCTCTTACAGATAATACTATCTGGCAGAGCCAGACGGGTACTGTAAAAAAGGTAAGCTTTAGTAATCTTGATGTAAACAAGCGCTATTGGTGCCGTGTAATAGCAATTGGTATAAACGGGCAAGGTGTTTACAGCGAACCTATCTCCAGAATTGTTCAGTAATAAACTTTAACTGCTGATAAATTAAGCCACTTTTAAAGGTGGCTTTTTTATTTTGCCCTTTGCTGAGGCACAAAATTTTTTTTGGTGCTGATAACGGTAAAAAACATCCGGGCAAACTTAATTTTTTGGGTTAAGCGGCGGCAAAACTTCCTTTTTCACCTGATTTTTTTTATACAGTTGAAACAGCTGAAAATTGCAACAGGACTGGTTTTGAGCCAATCCTGTTGTGAAAGAACTAAGTTAGTATCAAAATCTGAAAGCAAATCACAACTGCTGAATGGTGTGAGAAAGATGAGAAGGGGTTGTGAAAGAACTAAGTTAGTATCAAAATCTGAAAGCAAATCACAACCCAAT
>CAXSDW010000178.1:0-3447 GCA_964236235.1 uncultured Chitinophagaceae bacterium | reverse complement strand
CAATCAATACTAACATACTTATGATAAGACATGCAGAAAGACCGGATAAAGGTACCGGCTTATCTGTAGCGGGGCAGGCACGTGCCCAGGCTTATATCATTTATTTTCAGAATTACCTTATTGCCAATAAACATCTTACAATAAATTACTTATTCGCATCTGCAGACTCTGCTGAAAGCATTCGCCCCAGACTGACGATAGAACCATTGGCTGCTGCATTAAAATTAAAAATCAACGGCAAGCATGCGTACACGGATTATAACATTGTGAAAGAGCGGATAATGAACAAGCCAAAGTATAAAAACAGTAATATCTTAATTTGCTGGCACCATGAAGAGATACTAAATTTTGCAAAAGATCTGGGTGCAGATCCCAAATCTTTGCCTCCCGGGTCTAACTGGCCTCCTTCTCCATGGCCCGAAGATGTATATGGCTGGGTGATGCAGGTATGTTTTGATACCGAAGGCAATCTTGATAAGGCCCGTACTATTTGCGTAAGTGAACAGTTAATGTATAATGATGGTGGCAAACAACCTCCCTTATTAATTAAATAAAAATAGAATTGAATGGATTTTTAAAAAATGGAAGAACGAAAGGTAAAGCCTGGGATAAATAGTTCTTTTCAAAATGGAAAAGCGGAATACGTAAACTAAGCTTCCAGAGCTGGCGCACCCATTGCGCTCTTGTTCATTTCGCGAAAAAAATTTGCGGAAACTATGCAAGGTGCATAACGATTTTACCTAAATTTTAAACCGGCAGCAATCGCTTTCCTTCTGCAATAAAAATTTGGTGATGAACAATCTTAAAGAAATAAATCCTGAAATGAAAGAACAGGAAATACTTATAGTTGGCGGCTCTTTATCGGGGCTTACCTGTGCACTGGTATGTGCAAGATTTGGTGTGCATACACGGGTGTTGGAAAGAGCGGAAGCGAATACCCGCAGTGGTGGTGGCCTTGGTGTTGACAGGGCGCTGCTGGCTGATGTAATAGGGATTGATCCGCGTAAGGATGGCGCTTTGCCGCATCTTCCGGTAATCACCAGCTCCAGGGAAGCTACATCCTGGCTGGCCTTATATAAATGGTTACGCGGATATGCTGTGATTAATCCGCTTATCGAAATTGAGGACGGTGTACAAATTACAGAAGTGACCCAAAACGAAAATGAAGCTATTGCGCTAACTGCGGATGGAAAGGAAATTTCTGCCCCTGCTATCCTGGGTGCAGATGGTTACCGAAGCATTGTAAGGCGTGCAGTAAATCCTGCTGAACCGTTTGCCTCCTACGCCGGTTACATGCTGTGGAGAGGAATAGTAAGCGAACGTAAAATGAAGCCTTCAACACGATGGCCACGCAATAGTGATGGTGTGGGAATGATCAATGCTTCAGGGTACCGGTTAATAGCTTATGTTGTGCCTGGCGAGGACGGTTCACTTATTCCTGGTGAGCGTCAAATTATTTTTGCCTGGTTTGATATTACACATAACGACCTTTTGCATGAAACGCATTGTCTTTCACCGGATGGACATGTGTTATCAACCTTAAGTAATGAAAATATCCCTTCCTATATAAAAGATCAATTGCCGGAAGTAGCCCGAAGCATTTGGCCTGAACCCTGGCTGAGCGCCGTGGATCAATCCATTAAGGATAATATAATATTCGGGACACCGATATGCGAGTACGTACCGGCCCTGATAAACAGGGGGCGGTTAGCTATTCTGGGAGACGCTGCCCATGTAGCTTCGCCAATGACGGGGAGAGGGTTTGCAACCGGGGTAGGTGATGCCGCTGATCTTGCGTGGCAACTTGGCAACATTCAAAAAAATAAAGATCGCAGCATTACAGATGCATTGGAACAATATGGAAAAAGCCGCCTGAAGGAGGCCCGTGCCTTGGGTAATGCGTCAAAAAATGTTAGCCGGGAGTATATTAGTATTGCGAAAAAACAATTTAATCAGTACAACTAATTTAAGGTTGATAATGGTGTTATTTTTACAGCAATGAAGAAAAACTACTGCTGCGCAAACGTTTTGTTATTGAAACAGTGAATGATGAACTTAAAATATTTGTCATATAGAACATACATGCCATCGTTCCATTGGCGGGTTTTTATTAAATATTATGGCGCCGTTGCTGCGTATTCTTTCTTCCCTAAAAACCTTCTATCAAAAAGATTTAGGAAACCAATTTCGGCTTAATCGTTCAGTATAATCAACCAAAATTAATCGCTGCTTAAATCGAACTCAGGTTAGTAAGGAAGAAGAAAGATCAATACTGATAAATACCTTGATCAGGCGGTGTTTGCAAGAGTTAAAATTATAGCAGAGCTGCCACCAATCTGCATACAGAATCCATTCCTCTATGCCAAACGGATCGGCTTTGCCAGTGTTCCATCGTAACTAAACTGCTGCTTTCCTTATCTTTTTCAAAACTGATTTCACAGGCTTTACATAACTCAGCTTCATGAATAACGGAGGTGATTTCAAAGTTGAGGTAAAAGCTGCGGGTATCCATGTTTACTGTACCAATGAAGGACAGAACACTGTCAATAAAAATGGTTTTGGAATGTATAAATCCTTTCTCGTAAAGATATATTTTAACGCCCCCCATTGGCGCAAGGTTACGTTAGCGCAAGCGTCCGCTTGTGCTATGAATTATAAAAGAGATTTGTACATTTACTTGTGAGCCGCAAATACAAATTCCACGATAATGATAAGCTGTATTTTATTTCTTTCGCAACAGTTTACTGGATAGATGTTTTCATAAGAGAAGAATACATGATAATATTAATTGCTTCATGGAAACACTGCCAGGAAAAGAAAGGCCTTGAAATATATGGATGGTGTATAATGCCGAGCCATGTGCACATGATAATTGGAAGTAAAAAAACTAAGCTGGAAGATATTGTAAGAGATACAAAAAGTTTCACTTCAACAACAATGAAGACTTCAATAACAGAACATCCACAAGAAAGCAGAAAAGAATGGATGGTATGGTTAATGCAGAGAGCCGGAAAGAAAAATGGAAACAACAATGATTGGCAATTTTGGCAACAGCATAATAAACCAATAGAAATTAAAGACCAGAAAATGTTTGATAAAACATTAGATTATATTCATCAAAATCCTGTCCAGGCAGGCTTTATAACAAAATCGGAAGATTGGAAGTATAGCAGTGCAAGAGATTTTTGTGGGATGAAAGGATTAGTTGAATTAAGTTATAGTTAGCATTACAAAGCACAAGCGGACGCTTGCGCTAATAAAGGGAATGATGAACTTAAAATATTTGTCATATAAAACATACCTCCATCGTTCCATTGGCGGGTTTTTATTTTTATTATGGCGCCGTTGCTGCGTATTCTTTCTTCCCTAAAAATCTTCTATAAAAAATATTCAGGAAACCAATTTCGGCTTAATCGTTCAGTATAATCAACCAAAATTAATCGCTGC
>CAXSDW010000177.1:2497-3582 GCA_964236235.1 uncultured Chitinophagaceae bacterium | reverse complement strand
AGTTTCTTTGTTGCCCTTCAATTTAAATTTTATGTTATTCAGAAAACTCCATGCTCTAAATTCTTCAAAAGCAGGATGGCTAACAGAGCAACGATATTTACTGGGTTCAAGTGTACATTTTCCTACAGTGCCTTTCTGCGACCTTAATGGTCTTTGCCAGAAGATGGCTTTGAATAACTGCTTAAAAAAATCATCTTCAATTGACAATCCTTGGAATATAAATATCTGCTTTACTTCCTCCTGCAATTGTTTTCTTAAAACATCTTTATGTAATTCCTTTCTAATTCGATTTCCAGCTATTTCTTCAAATGCAAAGGCACCACCAACTGTTGTAACATTATGTTTCTGCATTAAGTCACCAATCGCTTTTGAACGCTTTTTCTCCGCTCCAATAAAATCCTCCTCAGCATTAAAATTTTCGTCTTTGCTTTGGACTTTTTTACTGCTTTTAAAACCCCGGTGTTGTGCAATATGGTATAAAGCACGTCCCAGCTTTTGCTTGTTTTCTAATGATGAGAAATCTAACTTCTTTGTGATAAGTTCCAAACGCAACTGGTAAGGGCTTGTATAATCAGGCTTCCCATCATAATTAAAATCGAGCTTTATCCAGTTTGCAAATAATACATCATCAACCGGATACTTTCTTCCTTCATTTCCTTTTAAGGCTTCTTCTTTATTATAATGCTTCCATCTTTCTAAACTGCTTTTTTCTATAGGACAATAATCACTACTCTTTAATAGCTCTAAAGTTGCCCATAATTTATATTTACGAGCTTGATATAATCTTCTGATACTTCTCTTACTCGTTCTTTCTGCCGAAAAAGAAATAGTAAATTTTCCTTTATCATCTTTGCCAACACCTGTATCGAAAGTTATAACTCCTGACTTTCTTAATTGATCTCTGCCATAAGATGTATCTCTTATAAACCAACCTATTGAATTACTTCCCAAATCGAATGATAAAGTTTTTTCCATTGTTGACATATTTATTATAATTTTAAAAAATCAAATCTGTGAGACTTATCACAATAAGGCTATAAGCCGAAGAAATTCTCAGCCCTGCGTTTCGTGGGGCTTTTAATTTA
>CAXSDW010000177.1:0-2487 GCA_964236235.1 uncultured Chitinophagaceae bacterium | reverse complement strand
GTTGAGATGGGATAAATAAAAATGCCCCGAAGTACGTCGAGGCTCGTGAAAATCATTACGGAATGATCCTTATTGTGATTTGCTATAACTAAGTTAGGCAACATTTTTATATTATTTCCCTTTACCCTTAAACATTATTAAGGTAAGGATTATTCCGATGTGAATTTTATTAAAGCGGCGCATGTCGTTTTTTTATTTAATCCCCTTTTCACAGCGTATCCAAATGCTTTTCTCACCTAACTATTGGTACATTTAGTTATTTACTATTAATACCTGCTTCATTTCAAATAAGCATATTAGAGAACGCTTGACATATTAATTCTTTAAGGTAATTAAATTCCTCTTAAATATAATATTGTTGCTTTGCCATCACGTTCTATAGAAAATTATGTAGAATATAAAACTGCTTGCTGCAAAAATTTGTAGTTTTAAATTTTGCACAAGGATCTTATTTTTAAATATTTAAGCATGGCAAATAAACGGCAGTCACCTGTTAATCTTAGCAAAGAAGAATTTAAAAGAATCGGGCATAAACTTATTGATAATGTGGGGGATTTTTTAGATACAATTAACGAGCGGCCGGTAACCACCGGTGAATCACCCAAACAATTGCAAAAGCTCATAGGTGATAATTCTCTTCCTGAAAATGGTACAAATGCAGAAGAATTGTTTTTAAAGACTGCAGAAGTATTATTCAATCATTCCCTGCTGAACGGCCACCCGAAATTTTTTGGATACATTACTTCTTCGCCTGCGCCTGGCGGGGTATTGGCGGATATGCTGGCAGCGGCAGTTAACCCCAATGTGGGTGCAAATATTTTAAGCCCTATGGCTACCGAAATTGAAAAACAAACAGTAAAATGGCTTGCAGAATTTATTGGTGTTGATCCCGGTTACGGAGGGATATTGGTAAGCGGTGGCAACATGGCAAACTTTACAGCGTTCCTTGCTGCAAGAACCGCAAAGGCTCCGAAGAGTATAAAAGAAGATGGCATTTCAAACGCAGATAAGCTGGTTATTTATTGTTGCAAAACTACACATACATGGATTGAAAAGGCAGTTGTTTTATTTGGGCTGGGAACAAAATCTCTCCGGTGGATAGAAGCAGATGCCGGAAATAAAATGAACAATAAAGTATTGGAACAAACCATACAAACGGATGTTGAAAATGGCTGTAAACCAATCATGATTATTGGCACTGCAGGCGATGTAAGTACAGGTGCTGTTGATGATCTTAAAGCTATTGCTTCTCTTTGTAAAAAATATGATCTGTGGTTTCATGTGGATGGTGCATATGGAATTCCGGCAGCAGTAATACCTGGATTTAAAAGTATGTTTGAAGGAATTGAGGAAGCAGATTCAATTGCGCTTGATCCGCATAAATGGTTATACAGTCCATTGGAAGCAGGCTGTACGCTGGTGAAAGATGCTAATCATTTAATTGAAACTTATAGTTCACATCCGGTGTATTATAATTTTAGTACAGACGATGCGCTAACTAAAAATTATTATGAATATGGATTACAAAACTCCCGTGGCTTTAGGGCGCTGAAGGTTTGGCTTACATTACAACATGCAGGCAAAACCGGGTATATCAAAATGATAAATGAAGATATTGAGCTTTCAAAATTATTGTTTAAGCTGGCTGATAATCATCCAGAGCTGGAAGCTGTAACACAAAATCTGAGCATCACAACATTTAGATATTTACCTTTTGATGTGACTGATGATATTGATAAAGAAAAATATTTGGATACTTTAAATGAAGCTTTGCTTAATCAATTGCAACAGGGAGGCGAAGTGTTTTTATCTAATGCTGTTGTAATGGGAAAATATTGTTTAAGGGCTTGTATTGTCAATTTTAGAACGTCGGAAAAAGATATAGAAGAGATCGTGGAAATTATCGTGAAGCAAGGAAAAAGAATTCATGAAAAACTTAAGAAGAAATAAGATACCTGTGTATATAGCCTGGTTCATTTACTCAACAAAGAATGTGTCGTCTGCATTTTTTTCAACACACAGATTTACTGTTCTTGCAGCAGCACTTGTTTTATGAATTGTTTTAGCAGGAATTTTAATAAACTCCCCCGGTTTTAAAAACACCGTATCGCCGTCTCTTATTTCAATTTTGAGTTCGCCTTCCAGCACCATAAAAAGTTCGTCTGTATGTTGGTGGTAGTGCCATCTATATTCTTCCTGCATCACGGCCATTCTTACACAATGATCATTTACATTTTCAAGAATAAAATTGTCATACACTTTATCAACCTTGTCGCTGATTTCTTTAAAACTCTTTTTAATTAAAATTTGTTGCTTGTCCATTTTTGTTACTTTAAACGTCGCTCAAATTGCCGGCCCTAATATAACAACTATTATACCTGCTATTCCAATGAAGAATTAGAACGGTTAATAATACATGGCGTAAAAAAATGTACTAAATGTAAATAATGCTTTTCCATTGTTGCATATTTTGCAGCCGGCAACTGC
>CAXSDW010000176.1:0-3623 GCA_964236235.1 uncultured Chitinophagaceae bacterium | reverse complement strand
ATCAAATTAATCATGGTTCAAACGTTTTTTACTCCGTTCTCAAACTCTTTACAGGGTTTGCTATCGCTGCTTTTATTGCCTGGAAACTGATAGTTCCAAAAGCAATAACTATTGCAGCCATACCAGCAAATACAAACATCCACCAGCTTAAGTTTGTGCGATAAGCAAAGTCCTGCAACCACTTGTTCATAAAAAGCCATGCAACCGGTGATGCGATTACAAATGCTATCAGCACAAGCTTTAAAAAATCTTTTGACAAGAGGTTTATAATATTAGAAACACTGGCTCCCAGCACTTTCCGTACACCAATTTCTCTTGTGCGCTGTATTGTGCTGTAAGATGCCAGGCCAAGCAAACCCAGGCACGAAATAAAGATGGCAAGAATTGCAAAGTTGAAAAAGAGATTCCCAAACCTGTCTTCAGCACGATATTGTTTATCAAAACTCTCATCAAGAAAAGTATAATCGAAAGGGCGGTTTGGTATGATTTGATTCCATTTCGATTCAATCGCTTTAATGGTTGAAGGGAGGTTATCTGCAGCAACTTTTATAGAAAGTAATTGATACCCGCCTGGTTCAATACGCATGGTCAGAGGCTTGATCGGCTCCTGTAATGCCTGGTAATGAAAATCTTTAACCACGCCGATAATTTTGCCTTTTCTTCCCCATTGATCAAAGTTTCTGCCGATGGCTTGCTGCGGCGCACTATATCCTAAAAGCTTTGCAGCGCTTTCGTTTATAACCATTGCCTGTGTAGTATCAGTGCCAAACTCTTTAGAGAAATTACGCCCCGCAATTACTTTTATTTTATATTGATTAATGTAATTAAAGTCAACAAAATATATATCAAGATTAGTGGTTTGCATGTCGCCGGTTTTATTTTGGACTTTTGAATAAGCAGTGTTGATACCGCCACCAGGCACAACAGATGAAAATGATGTGGCGAGCACATTATGAACAGCTGAAAGTGATTCTTTGAATGCATCTTTATTTTTATCAAGATTAGTATCAATAACAATCGTTTGATCTTTGCTAAACCCAAGATCCTGGCTTCGCATGTATTTGAGCTGGGTATAAACAATCACAGTGCCTATAATTAAAATGATTGAGATAGTGAACTGGAAAACAACCAGCCCTTTTCTTAACAAGATGCCTTTTGTTCCGGTTGTAAAGCGGCCTTTCAGTACAGACACAGGCTTGAATGAAGACAATACCAATGCAGGATAAAACCCTGCCACAACACCAATGACAATTGCGATTAAACATAAACTTAGTATATACAACGGATGATAAAAAAATGCAGTGCTTACCTGTTTACCGGCAAGCTGGTTAAATAGCGGTAACAGAAATGAACATAATAAAACGGCTATTATAAAAGCAATAAAACTAATAACAATACTCTCACCTATAAATTGCTTTGCAAGCTGAAACCTTGCAGCACCAACAACCTTACGGATGCCCACCTCTTTTGCCCGCTCTGCACTTCTGGCTGTACTGAGGTTAATAAAATTAATACAGGCAATAAGTAAAATGAATATGGCAATTATGGAAAAAATATAAACATTATTTATATTGCCTGTTTTACTTTCATCTCTTGTTGAATACAAATACACATCTCTTAATGGCTCAAGAAAAAATGTAAGACTCATTTGTGCATCTTTTAATTTCTTACCTGTATGCAAGTCAATAAACGCAGGAAATTTAGCTGCCAAAGATTTGGGGTTTGTACCTGGCTTTAAAAGTAAATATGAAGTCAATCTGAAGTCAGTCCACTGACTATCTAACGACTCACCATAAATTTGCTTTTGAGAAGACATAGATACCAGCATATCGGCCTTAAACTGCGAGTTCTCAGGGATATCTTTCATAACACCGGTAATAGTAGCATTAATAGCAGCGCCTGTTAGCAAAACATTTTGGCCAACAGGATTGGTATTACCGAAATATTTTTTAGCTGCAGTTTGGGAAAGTATAATGCTCATGGGTTCTTTGAGCGCAGTATTTTTATCACCATAAACCAGCGGAAGATCAAATATTTTGAATATGGCAGAGTCTGCGAGGATTGTATTCTTCTCCTGAAATTTTTCATTTCCTTTGCGTACCAAAAAGCTTTCATTACTTAGACGCACTGCCGATTCTACTTCAGGGAAATCCTTTTGCATGTTGATCGCAACCGGTGGAGAAGTTGAATTCCATTGAAGGAGATCCGATGGTGTTTTGATATCTGTTACAACCCTGTAAATCCGGTCAGCTTTTGTGTTAAAAACATCATAGCTTGTTTCAAAGTGTACATACAGGTATATAAGAAAACAGGCAGTCATTCCCACTGCCAGGCCCATAATATTAATGAAAGAAAAAACTTTTTGTCTCCAGAGTTTGCGCCATGCAGTTTTAAAATAATTTTTTATCATTGTCTTGTACTTTCGATTTCATGATTAAATAATTTTATGATTTTTGTTCTTCTGAATCATGGTGACCTTGTAATCAGATTAATTATGGTTCAGATATGATTACTCCGTTCTTAAACTCTTTACAGGATTAGCTATTGCCGCTTTTATTGATTGAAAACTAATTGTAATTAAAGTAATCAATACCGCTGATACACCGGCTGCTAAAAATATCCACCAGCTTATGGTGATTCTGTATTCGTAATTTTGTAACCAGGCATGCATCATCCACCAGGCAACGGGAAATGCAACCAGGCATGAGATGATAACCAACTGTAAAAAATCTTTGGATAATAATGTTGTAATGCCCATAACGCTTGCGCCTAATACTTTGCGCACACCAATTTCCTTTGTTCTTTGTTCCGCTGTATATGCGGCAAGCCCGAATAAACCTAAACATGAAATGATGATTGCCAGCGCAGCGAATATGCCGGAGACTTTGCTAATGAGCGTTTCGTTTTGAAACATTTGATTGAACTGGTCATCAACAAATTTGTACTCTAAAGGATAAGCGGCATTATCTTTCTTCATCACTTCTTTAATTTTTGCCAAAGCCTGCTCGACATGGCTGTTCGCTTTTATTCTGACATATAAAAAATTTTGGTATTCCGGAGGCTTGCAAAAAATGATTAACGGGTCGGCTTTGCCATATATGTTTCCATACAGGTAATCCTTCACCACACCAATTACCGTCATGTTTGTGAATACTCCATCCGGGTTGCTACGTGGCGATTGAATGATTTTCCCTACAGCGCTTTCTTTACCCATCATTTTTGCCATTGATTCATTGATAATGACATTGGAGTTTTCTGATGAAGCATTTTCATTGAAATCTCTTCCATCAATAATTTGCATGCCTGAAGCAGCAATAAATTCAGGGCTTACATTTCTGTGTGCGATGTCTATTTGATTATCGGATGGTTTTTCCTGCCACTTAAATCTGTTGTCAGTATCACCGCCATACAGCGTTTCATGATCAGCTAAGGCAGCATCCTGTATTACCCCAGTGCCCAACAAATCGTTTTTTATTAATGGGAACATTTTTGAAATATCATGTTCGGGATTTAATTCAATGAGATTGTTTTTGTTGAAACCAAGATTCCTGTTTTTAGTATGTTGTATTTGCATGTAAACAATCATGGTGCTGATGATGAAAACAACAGACACCACAAACTGC
>CAXSDW010000175.1:0-3627 GCA_964236235.1 uncultured Chitinophagaceae bacterium | reverse complement strand
AGTACGCTCTTAAACTGGTTCGGTCTTTCACCAAAGCGAATCACATCCTTTACATGCATTAAATGAAACCTGCCAGGGTATTGGGAGATAAGCCCGGTAACTGAAAAATCATGCTTGTTTATATTGCCAATATCCAATTGGTGGAGCACTAAATCCGGATCAGTATGCTGAAGAATAATATCATACATAGTCAATGATCCAAAAGTGTTTGTAAATTCAAAATCATGATTGTGATAGCCAAAACCTATACCTTTTTGTTTGCACACTTCACCGCACTTATTGAATACATCCATGAAATGCTTAAGTGCAGATTCATCTTTCCATAAGGCTGCATCTAACCACGGTGTTATAAAGTATTGTTGCTGTGCCTTTGCTGCATCATCAATTGTATTATACCATTCTTTGGTAAAATCTTTTTTAGAAGTATTCCAGTGTTGCAATTCTAAAACACTATGCCCGCTTAATAATTTAAGCCCGTTATCTAATACAATATTTCTAAACTCTTTGGCATTATATCCATAAAACTTTCCCGACTCATAATTTGCATGCTCAACATAATTATATCCTGCTTTCTTTAACGCCCTAAGCGTTGCGGGAGCATTTGTATGCATTTCCTTATCAACTGAAAATAACTGAATCGCCAGTTTTTCCCGTTTCTTATCTTCTGCAAAAACATGGTTATTAGGAACGAAAGCTGTTCCTGCTATAATAAGTGAAGAGTTTTTTATAAATGACCGCCTGGTATTATTCATAAATAATATTCAATAAAATAATAAGGTATTTACTAAGCACTGATAAAATTTAATAGTAACGATTATGCAGGTATTTTGTCCTGCTTTTCTCTTTCCCAAAAGCGATGCTGCATAACAGCATTTATAAAATCAGTCGTAATATTTTTTGCATTTCCGTTACCGTTTATAACAAGCCCTTTACCTGCAAGTGCGTTGTAAAAAGTGCCATCAGGATGTAAGAGGCTGCCAATGTAAGAGGCCTTTAATAATTCTATCCCTTCATGGTCTGCACCAATTGCTTTACAATGCTTGTAAGCTTCATCAACAAAATGAATGGCATCCGGTTCTCCTTTTAAAGCCTTAATACTTTCCGCTCCGCCAGGCACATAAACTGCATCGAACACAACAGAAGCCGCGGTTCTAAAACTTTCATTCACATCAAATTTTCCACCTTTGCTTCCTGTAATGCTTCCAAGATGCGGTGCAACTATTTTTGGAACTGCGCCTTTATCTTTTAATGCGTCCATCATAGCCTTTAATGCGCCTTCATCTACGCCATCACCAGCCAGTATTGCTATTTGCCTTGTTTGTATAGATTTTTTCTTACTGCTATCCATGCTCAGCGCCGCTGATTTGGTAATTGATAAAGCTGCTGCTTTAGGTGCATATTTCTTCGGGTCTTCATCTGCAGGTATTGCTTTATTAATTGGCTGCTCCGGTGCAGGAACTGCAATGCCTAATTCCTGCGCAACATTTGACGCAAGTGTTGCATCAATTTGTGAAAGTATTCCCACCATACGTTTCCTAATCTCCGGTCTTTTTACTTTTCCAAGCTCAAATCGCAAGGCATTAGTAAGATGTGATTTTTCGGCTTCAGACTGGCTATTATAAAATAAGGTCGCCTGGCTAAAGTAGTCCATAAAGCTGGTACTTCTTGCCCTTACCTTCCTGGCATCTATACGTTCCGGGTAACTTACAAAACCACCTTCACTGCTTTTTGCCTGTATAGGATAACTGGCAGCTATAGCATTAGGAAAGTAACTTGTGGTACCTACGTTAACAGTCTGCCGCATGTGCCCGTCACGTTGATTATTATGTATTGGAGATATTGACCTGTTGATGGGAATTTCATGGAAGTTAGGGCCGCCTAAACGGATTAATTGTGTATCAGTATAAGAGAACAATCTTCCCTGCAACAGCGGATCGTTAGAGAAATCAATGCCCGGCACAAGATGCGCAGGATGAAATGCAACCTGCTCTGTTTCTGAAAAGAAATTATCTACGTTCCTGTTTAGTGTCATTTTCCCTACTCTTATAACAGGTACTAATTCTTCAGGAATTAATTTTGTAGGATCAAGGATATCAAAAGGATATTTAAATTCATCTTTCTCTTCAATTATCTGGAAGCCAAGCTCCCATTCAGGAAAGGCGCCGCTGTTAATTGCATCATACAGATCTTTCCTGTGAAAATCGGGATCTTTACCGGAGATTCTCTGCGCCTCATCCCAGGCTACAGAATAAACTCCCTGCAAAGGCTTCCAGTGAAATTTTACAAAAACAGCTTTCCCTTCCTGATTTATCAGCCGGAAAGTATTAACACCAAAACCTTCCATCATGCGCAGGCTGCGGGGTATAGCACGGTCACTCATAATCCACATAACCATATGTGCAGATTCAGGAAATAAGGAGATGAAATCCCAAAAAGTATCATGTGCTGTTGCGGCCTGTGGCACTTCCGTATCAGGCTCAGGCTTTGCAGCATGTATCAGGTCTGGAAACTTAATAGCATCCTGTATAAAAAATACCGGGATGTTATTTCCAACAAAATCATAAATGCCTTCTTCAGTGTAAAACTTAATTGCAAAACCCCTTACATCACGGGCAAGATCAGTAGAGCCTCTGAAACCGGCAACAGTAGAGAAGCGCATAAATACCGGTGTCTTTACGGAAGGGTCCTGCAGAAATTTTGCTTTAGTATATTTTGCCTGGGATTCATATACCTGGAAAGTACCGTGTGCACCTACACCTCGTGCATGTACCACTCTTTCAGGAATACGCTCATGATCGAAATGCGTTATTTTTTCACGAAGAATAAAATCTTCTAATAATGTAGCGCCTCTTTCTCCGGACTTTAATGAATCCTGGTCGTTATTAATTTTAAGACCCTGGTTTGTGGTAAGAAATTCATTGTTATCTACATTAGTGTCAGTTAGCAGGTCTGCCACTTTTTTATTGGTAGTCTGTTCTTTTTTGTTTTTGCGGCTTGGCATAATAATATTATATGAAAAGTGAATTTAGAAGATTTAAGAGAAGAAATTGTAATGTGGATTAAAATTAATTTTGCACCTGGTTATTTGATAACACTAAATTATTTTTTTTGTTTATTCTATTGCTTTAAAGTTTAAGCTTAAATACAGAAGTCTGTATGTCAGGCTTCCAGCAAACTTATTGCTTCTATATTACCTTGCTGGGCCGCTAAATCTATAACCGATAACCCACGCACATCACGCAACGTTTTATCTGCACCATGTGCAAGCAATAACTTCACCAGTTCATTACGACCAAACATAGCAGCGAACATCAGCGCCGTTCCGCCGTTGCCATGTTGTTTATTCAAATCTGCTCCGTGTTCAATCAAAAGGTTGGCTATGTTGGCATACCCTTTAAAGGCAGCACCCATCAATGCTGTATTACCACCAAAATCCTGCGCATTAACATCTGCATTTGCGTTTAGTAATAATAATGCAGCCTCATACTTATTGTTGTAACAGGCAATAATAAGCGGGGTGTATCCTTTTTCATCCCGGGCATTTACGTTCGCATTTCTTTTAACAAGTTCTTCCAGTACAGGAATTTCACCTAACCGTGCAGCATGAATAATTACTTTGTCAAGGTT
>CAXSDW010000174.1:0-3646 GCA_964236235.1 uncultured Chitinophagaceae bacterium | reverse complement strand
AGTAAGAGTAATGATTGAACAGATGATTACAATAATGAAAGACCGCATAAAAGCATTAGGATATCTGCCATCGGTAAAATATGCTGAATAAAGGTCTGAAGCTGAAATTAATGAACCGAAGCTTTATCCACAATCGGCGACCGGAATCCTTATAAATCGTGTCTAATTATCTTGTACTCTTCCTGCACCAATAAATCTCCTGGAAAAATAATTGTCCGAAAGACAACTAATCATTACGCCCCGGCTTGAAGATGAATGTACAAAGCGTCCATTGTCAAGATAAACGCCTACATGTGAAACGCCTCCACGGGTATTAAAAAAAACAAGGTCTCCTTCAAGTAAATCTTCCTTACTAATGTGTTCACAACTTTTATATTGGGCTTTGGCCGTTCTGGGCAAATACAATGTATACACTGCCATTAATAAACTATCAGTAAAAGCGCTGCAATCAATTCCCTTTTTTGTAGTGCCGCCCATCCTGTAGCGGGTTCCGTACCAGTTGTCAATAAACTGATATAGTGTAGTATTTTTTATTGATTCTATTGCAACATCAAGCAGCATTGCATATTTCGCCTGCCGAATTGTTGCCTTTTTTATCTTATCAGTTGATAAAGTACCTGTACCATTTAATTCTTTTTTTAGTAAAGATTGAACTTCACCGGAAGCTGTTGACGGAAGATCGTTTACAGGAGTAAAGAAAATATCTTTAATAACATTGGGATGTGCTGATTGCTCTTCATTAATAACATTTATTTTATCAATACCAATCTGAGCTTTTATAAAACTGGGAACACTAAAAAATATCAGGAGAAGAAGGTTCGTTGCTATTTTTTTCATGGGCCAATTTATTTGGAACTTATACATCCATTAAATAATGCTAATTCAGTGTGGCAATAATAATTTCTACCACGTTATTATGTGTATGTACGGTAAATGAAAATTTTTTTTAGAACTGGACGAAGGTAATTGCCTCACTTTATAAAAACCTATATACAATAAATTTTTGCCTTTTGCAGTTATTGTAATTTTTATTTTTACACTCATTGTTTATATAAAACCAACACCGGTAAAATCGTTTTCACGATATTTGCAAAAAGTATTAAATGAAGTTTTCACACTTACATGTACACACTCAATTTTCATTATTAGATGGAGCAGCCTCTGTTAAAAGCCTTTACAGTAAAGCAATTGCGGATAATATGCCTGCTCTGGCCATTACAGATCATGGAAATATGTTTGGTGTTTTTGAGTTTGTAAAACAGGCCTATACACATACTAATCCTGATGGTTCTTTAAAAGTAAAACCTATTGTTGGCTGCGAATTTTACCTTACTGAAAATCGTCATCGCAAGCAATTTAGTAAAGAAGATAAAGACCCGAGACATCACCAGATATTACTGGCTAAAAATAATACCGGTTATAAAAATCTTGTAAAGCTCACATCACTTGGATATATAGAAGGCATGTATTCAAAGTATCCGCGGATTGATAAAGAATTAATTCATAAATACCATGAAGGCCTTATTGCCACTACGTGTTGCCTTGGCGCTTTGGTTCCGCAAACCATCTTAAAAAAAGGCGAGGCTGAAGCAGAAAATGAATTCAAATGGTGGCTTAATATTTTTCAAAAAGATTATTATGTTGAGCTGCAGCGGCATGGAATCCCTGACCAGGACAAAGTAAATCTTGTATTATTAAAGTTTGCAAAAAAGTATAATGTAAAAATTATTGCCAGTAATGATTCTCATTATACAGATGAAAAGGATTTTAATGCACACGATATCCTGTTGTGTATTAATACCGGCGAAAAGCAATCTACACCTGCATTACGTGAATTTGCTGATGATGATATATCAGTTAAGAACAAACGTTTTGCTTTTCCCAACAACCAGTTCTTTTTAAAGAAAACGGCAGAAATGCAAGCCACTTTTAATGATCTTGAACATGCGCTTGACAACACAAATGAAGTAATTGATAAGATAGATCTGCTGGATCTTAAGAGAGATATATTGTTACCTCACTTTACAGTTCCTAAGGAATTCACTTCCCAGGATGAATACCTTGAACACTTAACATGGACAGGCGCAAAAGAAAGGTATAAAGAAATGACTCCTGAAATTGAAGAGCGCATCCGGTTTGAATTGTTCACCATAAAAACAATGGGCTTTGCAGGTTACTTTTTAATTGTGGGAGATTTTATAACAGCAGGTAAAAAGTTAGGTGTGTTTGTTGGCCCGGGACGTGGTTCTGCAGCGGGTTCTGTGGTTGCATATTGTATTGGCATTACTAATATTGATCCCATAAAATACAATTTATTATTTGAGCGGTTCTTAAATCCTGACCGCAAATCAATGCCGGATATTGATACTGACTTTGATGATGAAGGCAGGCAAAAAGTATTAAATTATGTGGTTGAAAAATATGGTAAAAGCCAGGTTGCGCAGATCATTACTTATGGCACTATGGCTGCTAAAATGAGCATTAAAGATGTGGCACGGGTAATGGATCTTCCTTTAATGGAAAGCAATGCGCTGGCAAAATTAATTCCTGACAGGCCGGGCACTTCTTTACGCCGTGTACTTAAAGCGCCATTTTTAATAAGAGACGCAAAGCCCGGCGAGCGCTCACTTGAAGAAGACGGATTAGGTTCAGATGATCTTGACAATATTAAAAAGATAAGATCAATTTATAATGGCAATGATATGCAAAGTAAAGTATTGCATGAAGCCGAAATATTGGAAGGTTCGGTCCGCAATACCGGCATTCATGCTTCTGCAATTATAATTGCGCCGAAAGATCTTACAGAATTAATTCCTGTTGCAAGTTCCAAAGAATCAGATTTATGGCTTACTCAAATTGATGGAAGTAATATTGAAAGCGCAGGCGTTTTAAAGATGGATTTTCTTGGATTAAAAACATTAAGCATTCTTAAAACAGCGCTTGAGCTTATTAAACAAAATCATAGTATTAGTATTGATCTTGATGACCTTCCGCTTGATGATGAAACAACTTATAAGCTTTACCAGCGTGCAGATACAAACGGAACTTTTCAATTTGAAAGCGCCGGCATGCAAAAATATTTAAGAGATCTAAAGCCTGATACATTCAATGATCTTATTGCCATGAATGCGCTTTTCAGGCCAGGCCCAATGGCTTATATTCCAAATTATATTGAAAGAAAACATGGCAGGGAAACCATCATTTATGATCTGCCTGAGATGGAGGAAATATTAAAAGATACGTATGGCATTACGGTTTACCAGGAACAGGTAATGTTGCTCTCTCAAAAAATTGCAGGCTTTAGCAAAGGCGATGCTGATGTGCTGCGAAAAGCTATGGGTAAAAAGCAACGTTCTGTGCTTGATAAAATGAAAGAGCAATTTATAAAAGGCGCCACTGAAAAAGGACATTCAAAAGAAAAATTAGAAAAGATTTGGACAGACTGGGAATCTTTTGCTCAATACGCTTTTAATAAATCTCATTCTACGTGTTATGCACTGGTGGCTTATCAAACAGCTTATTTAAAAGCACATTATCCAAGTGAATATATGGCTGCGGTTTTAAATCACTCAGGCAGCATTGAGAAGATCACTTTCTTTATGGAAGAATGTAAACGAATGGGTTTAAAAGTTTTGGGACCTGATAT
>CAXSDW010000173.1:0-3654 GCA_964236235.1 uncultured Chitinophagaceae bacterium | reverse complement strand
AAAATGCATTATCAAGATCAAGCACAAGACGTTCGCCAAACAATGCATGATTACGTTTGCCATAAACAACTGTACGCTGCTTGTTCATTACATCATCATATTCAAGTAATCTTTTTCTTATACCAAAATTGTTTTCTTCTACTTTCTTTTGCGCTCTTTCAATACTCTTTGAAATCATGCTGTGTTGAATAACTTCACCTTCTTTGTATCCCATCCTGTCCATCATTGAAGCAATTCTTTCACTGCCAAACATCCTCATCAAATCATCTTCAAGCGAAACAAAAAATTGTGAAGTACCTGGATCCCCCTGCCTTCCTGCACGGCCACGCAACTGCCTGTCCACACGGCGGCTTTCATGGCGCTCAGTACCAAGAATTGCAAGACCACCGGCAGTTACAACGCCCGGGCCTAATTTAATATCAGTACCACGGCCGGCCATGTTTGTAGCAATAGTTACTGCACCGGCTAAACCGGCTTCAGCAACAACCTGCGCTTCTCTTGCATGTTGCTTCGCATTTAATACATTATGCGGAATAGTTTTTTGTTTCAACATGCGACTGAGCAATTCACTTACTTCAACGGAAGTAGTACCAACAAGAATTGGCCTTCCTGCGTTGCGCATCTTTTCAATTTCTTCAATTACTGCTTTATATTTTTCCCTCTTTGTTTTATAAACAAGATCCTGTGTATCTTTTCTTGTAACAGGCAAATTAGTTGGTATAGTAACCACGTCTAATTTATAAATATCCCAAAGCTCTGCGGCTTCAGTTTCTGCAGTACCCGTCATACCGGCGAGCTTGTGATACATCCTGAAATAATTCTGTAACGTAATGGTAGCATAGGTTTGGGTTGCTGCTTCTATCTTTACATTTTCCTTTGCCTCAATGGCCTGGTGCAAACCATCACTGTATCTTCTTCCATCAAGTATACGGCCTGTTTGCTCATCAACAATTTTTACCTGGCCTTCCATCACTACATATTCTATATCAATATCAAATAAAGTGTACGCTTTTAGCAATTGCTGAACTGTATGAATTCTATCAGCTTTTATGGAATATTCGTTAAGCAAAAGTTCTTTTTGATGTAATTTTTCATCAACGCTTAATTCACTTTTATCAATATCTGCAAGCTTAACGCCGATGTCTGGCAGAATAAAAAATTCATGATCTTCTCCTGATTTTGTTATAAGATTAATTCCTTTATCAGTAAGCTCTACCTGGTTATTTTTTTCATCTATATGAAAAAATAATTCTTCATCAACCTTAGGCATGTGTTTTTGCTGATCTGCCAAATAATAATTTTCGGTTTTTTGAAGCTTTACCCTCATGCCGGGCTCGCTTAAAAGTTTAATCAATGCACCGTTTTTGGGTAAACCACGATGCGCTCTGAACAAAGCCAGGCCGCCATCTTTAGGATCATCATTGCCTTCTGCAATTTTCTTTTTAGCTTCTGTTAAAAAATTATTGGTAACTTTTTTTTGCGCCTCAACAAGTCTTTCAATTCTTGGTTTTAAAATATGAAATTCCTGCTCATCACCTTTTGGTACTGGCCCGGAAATAATTAACGGAGTTCTTGCATCGTCAATTAATACGCTATCTACTTCATCTACCATTGCAAAGTGATGCTTGCGCTGCACCATTTCATCAGGAGAATGCACCATATTATCTCTTAAATAATCAAACCCAAATTCATTGTTTGTTCCATAGATGATATCCGAACTGTAAGCTTTTCTGCGATCATCACTGTTTGGCTCATGCTTATCTATACAATCAACTTTAAGCCCAAGCCATTCAAACAAAGTACCGTTCCATTCACTATCTCTGCGTGCCAGATAATCGTTTACAGTAACAATATGAACACCTTCTCCGGCAAGTGCATTAAGGTATGCAGGCAATGTAGATACAAGCGTTTTACCTTCCCCAGTGGCCATTTCAGCAATTTTTCCCTGGTGCAAAACAACACCGCCAATTAGCTGAACATCATAATGTATCATGTTCCAGGTAACTTCTCCGCCAGCCGCCGTCCATGTATTTTTATAGATTGATCTATCACCATCAATACGAATATAAAGTTTGTTTAAGCTCAGCGTTCTATCCAATTCAGTAGCGGTGGATATTAGCTCAGCATTTTCTTTAAAGCGTCGTGCAGTTTCTTTAACAACAGCAAAGGCTTCAGGCAGAATTTCTTTTAATATTTCTTCAATCTTTCCATCTCTTTCTTTGCCCATTTTATCTACTTCCTGGTAAATGCTATCGCGGCCTAAAATATCCAAAGAGGAAAGTTCTTCTGCCTCTAATTTCTTTTCAGCAATTAAAGCATCAATATCAATAAGATGATCCTGAATTCGTTTTTTAAATTCATCGGTTTTTCCTCTTAATTCATCATTTGTTAATGACTGATATTGAGAAAAGAAACTATTTATCTCCCCAACATAGTGCGAAATCTTTTTTACATCTTTCTCACTTTTGTTTCCGCCAAATAATTTTGAAATAAATCCTGCCATGATATTTTCTTTTATATAGAACTTAGAAAATTAATATTTATTGAAACGTAATATTGTCAAATTTGGTGCAGAAAAAAGCTGAAGCCATATTGACATAAAGTAAAGGTAAGAAATACTGTACAGTCTTAAAAAGAGCGTTGTAATCTATACCGTTAAACTCCTATTAAAGAATAATTATTTATGTGCTCAACTGTTAGGTTTATATCTTAAATAAGTTGTGATTATGGTTTTATAGCCATGTTAACTTAACTTCGCAGCCGTAAAATAAAGAAAATGAGTGGTGCATTAAAAGAAGTAAGAAACCGGATTGCCAGTGTTCAAAGTACACAGCAAATTACCAAGGCAATGAAGATGGTGAGTGCGGCAAAATTGCGCCGGGCACAGGAAGCTATTGTTCAAATGCGGCCTTATGCTAAAAAACTCCAGCAAATGCTCAGCAATATTGTGAGTAATGCCGAAGGTGGTATGAACATGGCGCTGGCTGCTGTTCGGCCTGTTCAAAAAGTATTGGTTATTGTAATAACCAGCGACCGCGGACTTTGCGGCGGATACAACAGTAATCTTATTAAGCTGGGAAAGCAGGTTATCAGGGAGAAATATAGCAAGCAGGGTTCTGCTGGCAATGCGCAAATTTTGCCGATTGGTAAAAAAGGATTCGAGTATTTTTCCAAGAATAATTATAAAGTAAACGATCATTACTGGAATATTTTCACTGATCTAAGTTTTGAGAAAGTTCAGGCAGCCGCAAAGTTTGCTATGGATGCGTTTGCAGAGGGAAAAGTTGATGCCGTTGAATTAGTGTACAGCGAATTCAAAAATGCTGCAACTCAAAAATTTGTTGTTGAGCAATTTTTACCTGTGCCAAAAACAGAAAAAACAAAAGGAGAAAAGCAACAGGATTTTATTTTTGAGCCCAACCAGGATGTTTTGATAGATGAGCTAATGCCAAAAATATTAAACACACAATTATATAAAGCCGTTTTAGATGCTAATGCCAGCGAACATGGTGCCCGCATGACAGCGATGGATAAAGCAACAGACAATGCCGCTGAGTTATTAAAGGCTTTAAAAATAAGCTACAACCGTGCAAGACAGGCTGCTATTACTACCGAGCTTACAGAAATTGTGAGCGGGGCGGCGGCGTTGCAGGG
>CAXSDW010000172.1:0-3795 GCA_964236235.1 uncultured Chitinophagaceae bacterium | reverse complement strand
GTTTTCAACATATGTGTATTGTTTTGATGAACTAAGACCCGAAATTATTCGTTATTATTGTTATTGATAATTAAATTGTTTTAAATGGACAACAATTTTTCAGCTCAGGTAAAAGAAATAATCTCATATAGCAGGGAAGAAGCACTAAGACTTGGAAATGATTTTATAGGTACTGAACACCTTGTATTGGGATTAATAAGAGACGGTGAAAATACCGCCATCAAAATATTAAAATCGCTTAATGTTGATCTTTATGAATTAAGAAAAGAGATCGAATTAGCAGTAAAGGATAAAACCGGTAAAAACATTGCTAACATCAATTCTCTGCCATTAACCAAGCAGGCAGAAAAGGTTATCCGGATTACCGTATTGGAAGCAAAAGCCAATAAAAGTCCTTTGGTAGAAAGTGAACATCTAATGCTTTCCATCTTAAAAAATAAAGAAAACATAGCCACCCAAATACTCAACCAGTTTGATGTTGATTATGATATGTTTAAAAATGAATTAGGCTATGTAAAAACAGATCCAAAGGCTGATCTGCAGGATGATGAAGGTGAAGAGTTTGATGATGAAAAGAAATCTTATTCATCCCAGCAAAGAGCTACAAAAGGCGCTGCTGCGCAACCTAAATCAAAGACACCTGTTTTAGATAATTTTGGAAGAGACATTACACGCCTTGCCGAAGTAGGTTCTTTAGATCCTATAGTTGGCCGGGAAGTGGAAATAGAACGCGTTTCTCAAATTTTAAGCAGAAGAAAGAAAAACAATCCGATTTTAATTGGTGAGCCCGGTGTTGGTAAAACGGCTATTGTTGAAGGCCTGGCTTTGCGCATTATTCAGCGTAAAGTAAGCAGGGTTTTGTTTGATAAGAGAGTTGTATCTCTTGATCTGGCTGCATTAGTTGCAGGCACAAAATACCGTGGTCAGTTTGAAGAAAGAATGAAAGCTATAATGAACGAACTGGAAAAAAACCGTGATGTAATTTTGTTTATAGATGAAATACATACCATCGTTGGTGCAGGCGGAGCAAGCGGTTCATTAGATGCTTCAAATATTTTTAAACCGGCTTTGGCCCGTGGCGAACTGCAATGTATTGGCGCTTCTACATTAGATGAATACAGAATGTATATTGAAAAAGACGGCGCTCTTGACCGCCGGTTTCAAAAGGTAATGGTTGAGCAGCCAAGTGTAGATGAAACTATACTTATACTTAATAATATTAAAAGTAAGTACGAAGATTACCACAATGTAAATTATTCACCGGAAGCAATTGATGCATGTGTAAAGCTGAGTGACAGGTATATGACAGACAGGCTGCTGCCTGATAAGGCTATTGATGTGTTGGACGAAGTAGGTGCAAGGGTTCACTTAAAAAATATTAATGTTCCTGAAGATGTGCTGGAACTGGAAAAGAAAATAGAAGATATAAAGCTTGAGAAAAATAAAGTAGTAAAAAGCCAGCGCTTTGAAGAAGCAGCATCCTTGCGGGATACAGAAAAAAGATTGCAGGAAGAATTGGAAAAAGCAAAATCTGACTGGGAAGAAGAAAGCAAGCATAAAAGATTTCCGATAGATGAAGAAGCTATTGCTGAAGTAGTAAGCATGATGACAGGTATTCCAGTAAAACGTATGGTGCAGGCTGAAACTGAAAAGCTTCGCAGAATGGCGATAGATTTAGCAGGCGCTGTAGTTGGTCAGGAAGAAGCAATTGAGAAAGTAGTAAAGGCAATACAGCGTAACAGGGTTGGTTTAAAAGATCCAAAAAAACCTATCGGAACATTTATCTTTCTTGGGCCAACAGGTGTAGGTAAAACAGAATTAGCCAGGGCGCTTGCCAGGTATATGTTTGACAGTGATGATGCACTGATTCGCATTGATATGAGTGAGTATATGGAGAAGTTCACCGTAAGCCGTTTAATTGGCGCTCCTCCGGGATATGTTGGTTACGAAGAAGGCGGACAGCTAACTGAAAAAGTTAGAAGAAAACCGTATTCAGTAATATTATTAGACGAGATCGAAAAAGCGCATCCTGATATTTATAATATTCTTTTGCAGGTTTTAGATGATGGTCAGCTCACCGATGGTTTGGGAAGAAAGATTGATTTTAAAAATACGATGATCATTATGACTTCCAATATTGGAGCACGCCAGTTAAAAGATTTTGGCGCAGGAGTTGGATTTCAAACCGCCAACCGTATACAAAATGCGGACGAAAACAATAAGGCAGTAATTGAAAAATCTCTTAAACGCACCTTTAGCCCGGAATTTTTAAACAGGATAGATGATGTAATGATTTTTAACACCTTGACTGAAGATAATATCTTTTCAATTATTGATATTTTAATGAAAGGTGTTACCAAACGCTTAACCAATCTTGGTTTCGAGTTGGAACTTTCTGAAGAGGCAAAGAAATTTATTGCAGAGAAAGGTTATGATGCGCAGTTTGGCGCAAGGCCTTTACATCGTGCCATTCAAAAATACCTTGAAGATCCGTTAGCTGAAGAGATATTAAATATGAACATTAAGAACGGCGATACTTTGGTGGCAAATCTTGATAAGGAAAATGCCAAAATAACGTTCAACATAAAAGGTATAGTACAGCAGGAAGAGAAATCAAACGCATAAAGCCTGCACAAACAGGTTAATAAAATGTCACTTAACAGTGGCATTTTTTTTTGCGGTAATTGTCTTTACAACTATGCAATTATTTTGAATTTCATATAATTTATTCCATTTTTGCCAGCATGACCCAAAAGATAATTATCACTATTGATGGATGGTCTTCATGTGGTAAAAGCACGCTGGCTAAGCAACTCGCAAAGGAGCTAAATTATTTATACATTGATAGCGGAGCTATGTACCGGGCAATCACTTTATATTTTTTGCGCAACCATGTTAACTGGACAAATAAAGATGAAGTAAATGAAGCTTTAAATAACATTACACTTGAATTTAATATAAATAAAAAAACGCATCTGTCAGAAATTTTTTTGAATGGCGAAAATGTAGAATATCTTATCAGGGATTTAGTAATTGCAGAAAAGGTAAGTGATGTAGCAGCGATAAAAGAAGTAAGATTTTTTGCAGTAACGCAGCAACATAAAATGGGAGAAAATAAAGGAATTGTAATGGATGGAAGAGATATTGGAACTACCGTTTTTCCTGATGCGGAAATTAAAATATTTATGACTGCAGATAGCCAGGTAAGGGTTGAACGGCGCTTTAAAGAATTGTTTGAAAAAAATCCAAACATAACCATCGGCGAAATAAAAACCAACATTGAAATGCGTGATTACATTGATTCCCATCGTGAGATTAGTCCTCTTCGCAAAGCGCCGGATGCAATAGAATTAGACAATACTCATCTCACAGAAAAACAACAACTGCATTTTGCACTTGAGGCAATTAATAAAAAGTTTGATACTGCCAATTGATTTACGCAAACTCCGCCATTAGTTCCTGCACAAGTTTATTGTTTGCAAAAAATGAAGTTAGTCTCGCAATCACATTTTCTACTAACGCATCCGGACAACTTGCGCCGCTTGTTACAAGTATTTTAACGGGATTTTTATCTGGTAAAAAATCAATGGTTTCAAGTTCCTGTTTTGTATGAAAGTTGTAATGCAGAATATTTTTTGATGACAATATTTTCTCTTCAGAATCTATAAAATAAGTTGGCAATTTTTCTTCGCAGAGTTCAACAAGATGAGAAGTGTTAGAGCTGTTGTAGCCACCTACAACAATTGCAAGATCAGCGGCTGTTTGTAACATGCCATATACGGCGCTTTGATTATC
>CAXSDW010000171.1:0-3896 GCA_964236235.1 uncultured Chitinophagaceae bacterium | reverse complement strand
TTTACATGCCACTCACCTCTGCCAAATCTAATTCGACCTTTAAGTTCTCTATAATAAAATCCTGGCGTGATGGAGAATTTTTTCCCATATAATAATCAAGCAGAGGTTGAATATGTACATCAGGTAAAAGCATTACAGGTTGCTTTCGAATGTTCGCCCCGATAAATTTCCCAAACTCCTCAGGAGAGATTTCGCCCAATCCTTTGAACCTTGTGATCTCGGGTTTGTTGCCTAATTTATTTACAGCTTGCTGCTTTTCACTTTCATCATAACAATAAATTGTTTCCTGTTTATTTCTTACTCTGAATAAAGGAGTTTCCAAAATAAACACGTGGTTGTTTTTAACAAGGTCCGGGAAGAACTGGAGAAAAAAAGTCATCAGTAATAATCGGATGTGCATGCCATCAACATCAGCATCAGTCGCTATCACAATATTGTTGTAGCGGAGGTCCTCATATCCTTCTTCAATATTTAAAGCATGTTGCAGTAAATTGAATTCCTCATTCTCATAAACAACCTTTTTGGTAAGACCAAAGCAATTCAGCGGCTTGCCACGCAAGCTAAACACAGCCTGTGTTTCAACGTTCCTTGATTTGGTAATAGAACCACTTGCACTATCACCTTCTGTTATAAAAATGGTACTTTCCTTTTGCTTTTCAAGAATAGCATTTTTGTCCTTTCCTGACGGTTCATCGTTTAAATGAAAACGGCAATCTCTTAATTTTTTATTATGAAGGTTTGCTTTTTTTGCTCTTTCATTTGCAAGCTTTTTTATTCCTGCTAATTCTTTTCTTTCTCTTTCATTTTGTTCAATTCTTTTTTTTAACGCATCAGCTGTTGAAGGAATTTTATGCAGGAAATTATTTAATTCTTTACCCAGGAAATCAGCAATAAAATTCTTTACGCTGGCGCCACCTTCGTGCATTATTTGTGATCCCAATTTTGTTTTTGTCTGGCTTTCAAAAACGGGCTCCTGAACTCTTATGCTTATTGCTGCACAAATACTTCCCCTGATATCGGCGGCATCATAATCTTTCTTATAAAAATCACGTATCGTTTTCACATATCCTTCCCTGAATGCTGAAAGATGTGTGCCGCCTTGTGTCGTAAACTGTCCATTCACAAAGCTGTAATACTCTTCACCATATTGGTTTTCATGCGTTACAGCAACTTCAATATCTTCTCCTTTTAAATGAATAATGGGATAGCGAAGTTCATCTTCATTGGTTTTTCTTTGCAAAAGATCAAGCAAACCATTTTTACTTACATAGCGTTTTCCATTATAATTTATAACCAGGCCTGCGTTTAAAAAGCAATAATTCCAAAATTGATTGTCAAGGAATTCATGTATATAATGAAAGTTTTTAAAAATAGATTCATCAGGAATAAATGAAACTTCTGTGCCATTGTCTTCGCTCGTTTTTTCTTCTTTACTATCTTTAATTAATTCACCTCTTTCAAACTCCGCTGATTTCTGTTTGCCTTCTCTAAATGCAGTTACTTTAAAATATTCGCTTAGTGCATTTACTGCTTTTGTGCCAACTCCATTCAATCCAACACTCTTCTGAAACGCTTTGCTGTCGTACTTTGCGCCGGTATTTATTTTACTCACTACATCTACAACCTTTCCCAGAGGAATACCACGGCCATAGTCTCTTACTGTAACAATTTTTTTATCAATATTTACGTCAACATGCTTTCCAAAGCCCATTGTATGCTCATCGATACAATTATCAATCACCTCTTTCAGCAATACATAAATGCCATCATCAGGGCTTGTGCCATCGCCGAGTTTACCAATGTACATTCCGGGACGCAAACGAATATGTTCTTTCCAGTCAAGACTCTTTATTGAATCTTCATTGTAATCAAACAAGGTTTTTTCATTCATAGCTAAACGCTTTCATAGGTCTTCAGATATATCGTTCATGATAATTTTGGGTAACTTCAAAAATAACCAAACACATTAAATTAAATTCTTTGATATTATAAACATGTGTGAACAAAATCTGGAAATGATTTATTTATTAAACAAGTTTGCATGTAATCAGCCGTCAATTTTTGCATTCACTATTGCTAATATTTCTCTTTCGAGATCAATAGTTTTGTTTTCTATTTCTTTTCCTTTGGCAACAATTTTATTTACAAAATCTTTATCATCATAACCTGCAGCGTTAATACGCACATTCATAAATGCTCCCATAACCGCAGTACGGGCACATAAAGCACCAACGCCTGCATCGGAAACTGAATTAGGATTTCCGTTTTCTGCCATTGCTTTAATTATCTCCATCGCTGAATAACCTGCCTCCATTACTTTAAACGGAATTTCTATTGCATACTTCGTTGCAGTTTGTATAGCTTGCTTTCGGCTGCTTTTTTCTTCTTCAGATTGATTAGGTAATGCCAATGCAGTCATGATTTGATTAAAAGCTTTTGTATCTGCATCCACAAGATTTAGTAATTCTTTTTTATAGTATTGCCCTTTCTCCGCCCAATTACTAAATTCTTCCCATTGCTCATCCCATCCTTTTTTATGTGAAGAAAGATTTGCTACCATTGTTGCCAGTGACACTCCGAGTGAACCCACATAAGCGGCAATAGAACCGCCGCCCGGCGCAGGGCTTTCACTTGCCGTTTCATCAGCAAAGTCACTGAGTGACATCTTTACAAGTTCATTGCCTGATTTATCAGCGAGCATATATTCAATAATTCTTTCTTCAGGTTTAAATGGAGAAAGTTCATCAAGTCCCATTGATTTAACAGCAATTTTTAATAATTCTTTTTCACTTACGCCTGTGGAACGCTTCTGCTTTTTAAGAAAATATTTTCCTGCATCGAGCATTGCTTTTAATGGTATTAAGCCAACCAGTTCGCTGCCTGTAACACGTATACCACGATCTTCGGCTTTTTTACAAACCTCATCAAATGCAATGTGAACGGGCGTTACCGCGATATTGGTAAGGTTCATGGATATTTGGGCAATGCCATATTCTTCTATATACCAGCCAATAGCTTTTACGTATTTTAAACTACCGGGAATGTTTACAGGATTTCCGTTTTCATCTTTTATAATTTTTCCTGAAACGGGATCACCTTCACGTTTCACTCTGCCTGCTTCTCTTACATCAAATGCAATAGCGTTGGCTCGCCTTACTGATGTGGTATTAAGATTTATATTATAAGCGACTAAAAAATCTCTTGCTCCAATTACTGTGGCTCCGCGTTTCGCATCAAACATATCTGGCCCAAAATCAGGTTTCCATTCAGGCCGCAGCATTTTTTTAAAGAAGCCTTCATATTCCCCTGCTCTTATAACTGAAAGATTACTGCGTTTTTTATCGGGTTGCGCAGCTTCGTATAAATAAACCGGTAATTGTAATTCTTCGCCAACTCTCTTTGCCAATTCTTGTGCAAAGTTTACGGTTTCTTCCATGCTGATATTAGCAACGGGTATCAGCGGGCACACATCCGTTGCTCCCATACGCGGATGTTCGCCGTGGTGTTTTGTCATATCAATTAGTTCACCTGCTTTTTTTATAGCTTTAAAAGCTGCGTCTGTAACGGCTTTAGGACTACCTACAAATGTTACAACAGTACGATTAGTGGCTTTGCCGGCATCTACATTTAATAATCTTACTCCATCTGCAGTTTCTATTTCACTGGTTATTTGTTGTATAATATTAAGATCATTACCTTCGGAAAAATTAGGAACACATTCGATAAGCTGCTGCATGGTTTTTAATTTTGTTTCCTTTAAAGTGTTGATTTTTTACGCAAAGATGCAAAGAAAACTAAAGTGGCAAAGTTACCTAAGCCCTCATAGTATTTACTTAACATTTTATAAGTGAAACAAATTACACTAGAAACTCTCCGTTTATCATTACTTTGTCAAT
>CAXSDW010000170.1:0-3930 GCA_964236235.1 uncultured Chitinophagaceae bacterium | reverse complement strand
GTGCCTGGTTTTCATAAAGCATATCATGCATTTGCCAAAATTTGTTTTCCATAGCTGCCGCTTCTGCTGCCTGCGCTGCATTTTCAGCATTCGGATGCATTTCTCTTAATGGAAAATTTCTGAAAACAAATTTTAAATCGTTGCCTAATGTTTGTTGTACGGCTTTTACAATCGGGTAAGCCTGACCGCAATAAGGGCATTGGTAGTCGCCATATTCTACTAATTCAATAGGGGCATTGCTGTTGCCCTGGATATGATCTTTGGCGCTTACGGCGGGATGTAGTTCTGTGCTCATTATTTTTAGTTTTTATTGTTATCTAATTTTTCGAGTGCATCAAGTATGCCATCAGCGCCGGGATTAATACCCGTGGGTGACAGATAATTCCATTTAATAATTCCTTTTTCATCCAATACAAATAACGCTCTTTGACTTTCTCCTAATTGTTCATCGTACACTCCATACAATTTAGAAATTTCGCCTTTAGGCTGAAAATCGGCAAGTAAAGGAAAATGAAGATTGCGTTGCTGCTCAAAAGCAAGATGACTCCATATACTATCAACAGAAATACCTAACAACTGGGCATTATGTTTTGAAAACATTTTAAGGGTTTCATTATAGAGCGCCATTTGATCGCTGCATACCGGGCTCCAGTCTGCAGGATAAAAGGCGAGAATAACTTTTTTGCCAAGAAGGTCGCTTAATTTTACTTTCTGATCCGGCGTGGAGTTTAATTCAAAATCCGGCGCAGCATTATTTATTACTAACATATACTTATTATTTATTTTTAAAAATATTATTTAATCTCTTACACCTGTTCCAACCCTATCGGTTTTACTTTTAATGTTTGAGTTGTAAAGCGGGTGGCCCATTTTTGTTAAAAGGCTTTATTACCAGTTTCATTACTTACCAGGTTTCAATTTTGAATACAACAAAGTTTATACAAACAGATGATTAAAAATAACGGCATAAAGCAAATAAATAGTCTTATCCGGCTGAATATTTTTTAGGCTTTAGTCCATAATGCTTTTCAAACACCCGGCTGAAATGACTAAGATTGGAAAAGCCAAGCTTATAGCCTGCTTCAGATACTGAATATCCTACCTGTTTTAGCAGGAAAGCGGCTTCTTCAATTCTTAATTTTTGATAATAATTATATACAGTATCGCCAAAAACCTGTTTGAATAATTGTTTCATTTTGGTTTCGCTCATACCTGCTGATTTCGCCAATTTTTTTAGAAGAGGAGGAACACTTAGATCAGCAGAGATAGATGCTTTTATGGTATAAAGCGTTTCAATATCTGCTTTATTTACCGAGCTTTGCTGGTCTGAATCTCTCCGCATCAGTTGACGAAAAACAAGTAATAAAAGCTCAAGTATTTTGATCCGGTGAACCAAATAATTCAATTCATTGTTTTCGTCAATATCTAAAAGTTGTTTTAAGATCCTCTGCACTTCTGCTGTCATATTTTCATGATAAAAAAATGTGGTATCACCGGCAAGGATGTTCTCCATTAATTTATTTTTCTTATCAATCTGAAGCAGTGATGACAGGAACTGTTTCTTAATACTGATCACTGCAAAATGAACTTCATTTCCAGAAGGAAAAAAACTTTCAGTGCCTAAAGAGCTTGATGCAATTTGAATAGCTGAACCGTTTGTTTTTAAAAAATCAACAGCGCTTTCTTTATCCGGAGTTTGGTTAGATGGGATTTCATGACTATTAAAGACAATGGAAATCATATCATTTTTTTCGTCATTAGCAAGGCGCCTCAATTGAAAAGGCTGATTGAGCGTATAGTGATGCAGTATGAATTTCAAGTCCGGGTCTACATCTATTTTCTTTATATAACCCTGGCCCAGTGAGGAAGGAATTGTTAGCCGGTTTTTATGAACAGCTACTTGCAGTTTTTCAGCAAAGCTGCTAACAAAATTAAACGTGGAATTAACCGAGAATTCAAAAATCATTGGGGATTATTTACTGCCTTATTTGCAATTGTTAATGATTGAACTGCTTTAAGTTACCATGCAGTTACTGAAGTTACTTTTTGAATCTTATCTGATTGCTGTTTATGCAAAAAAAATTTTTCTAAAATAAGTTATTTACGAATTATTTGAATTATCATTTTCTTATTTATTATTTATTAATATCATTTTCAAAATAAAGATGTATTATCTGGTGAACGCACCCACTCACTAATACGCTATCAAGGAAACCATTGTTTATCACCGGAAATAAACAGGTGCATAGCCTAAGGAGCCATTAGTTTTCTCACCGCAATGTTTCTAAATTGTAAGTTTATTTTACCTGTTTATTTCCACTAGTAAAATCCATGCATTTATGGTTGCCTTTATAAAAGAAAAAATAACTGCAGGCACTATCCAATATAGCCCTGCCTCACCAATTAATATAATGCGGATTCCTCCAATTATATATGGTAGAATTGAAACCTGGTCAAACACCAGGTTAAACACTTGTTGCCATGTATATTCTTTTGGGCTTACCTTAAAATTTCCAAGATCTACCCGTATGGCTATTAGCCAAACAATAATGCCCAGCGTGGTTATTTCCCAACCCAACAGTTGACTTGCCTGGTTGGGCACCAGGGCTATGAAACTTACAATTAAAATAGACAGCAACAGGGATAATGAAACAATGGCTTTATAAGGCAACCCTTTATCAGCTATAATCTTATTAAGATTAATAGATAAGGCTACAAAAATTAATCCTGCAAGTGCGGCAGCAGCGCCTGCAGCGGCCACATAGAAGTCATGCCATTCATTCATTGTTATAGTTTATTTTTTTATGGTTAAATCAACAAACTTATGTGGCAAGGCAAACGTGCCGTCAGCATTGTACCGTTGTAATGGTTGCAGCATAATAAAATAATTTTAAAAGATTATTCCTTCAACGCCATTCCAAAATGTACCTGTACAGATTTAATGTGCCATCCGCTTTTGGCCGGTACGTACACAATGTCTTCACTCATGTACACCTTGGTTAGAAGGGACGCCATTGCGTTTGCTGCCAATCCAAAAAAGCCAGTTACCGGTAGCCTCATCTCCACTTATATCTATAATTGGATTGGTATAGCTATGCATCGAAAAATCAGTGTGCTCTGTTTCTCGTCGCAATATATCCATTAAATCCTGCAGGCCTTCGGCACGTATTTTCATGGCTTTGCTTTCCCAAACTGCATGTTCAGAAAAAATAGCGGGCATAGCATCTACATGCACTACTTTATTATTCCAGCCTTTATTAATATGATAAGAATATTGAGCCGTAAGTTTTTTTATTGCTTCTATATCTTCCAGTTTTTGTACCCGTTCTTCAAGCGAAATGGTTTCCATAATTTTTTTTCTTTATAAAAAATGATGATTTTTTTGCTGTTTTATTTTGATTCAAAAGCGACCTGTTTAATTACCTGCAACAACTTTTTTTCCGGATGCTCTGTTATTTCCGAACTGCGCCAGGCAATAAAACCATCCGGACGAATAAGGCTTGCACCCGACTGTCCGATACCAAATGCTGCTGCAATGTGTGAATCGTTATCAGGCTGTATATCTCTGCCAATAAGAATTGTTTCAAGCCTGCTTTTAAGTTCACTTTTTATATTATTCCCTGCATCCGCCCAGCGTTTATCGGCAGTGAGTAATACCCAACTCTGCTGAAACAAATCAAGGGTTGACATTTTTTTATCATTCTTAATAATCCAGAGATGCGGTGCCCTTGTGCCCGGCTGGCCATTCCATTCATCAGGCCGCATGGCTTCAGGAAGAGACGTATCTGCACCAATAATTCCGGAAGAACGATATAACTGGCCAAACTCAAGACTTGCATCATCGAGCATGCTTAAAGTTTTAGTGTCTTCAGGCGCTTCGGCTTTGTAGTCAGGACGGGTAAACATTTGCTGGTGGCGTGTCCAGGCAAT
>CAXSDW010000169.1:1691-4105 GCA_964236235.1 uncultured Chitinophagaceae bacterium | reverse complement strand
CCATTGCATTTTTCACAATGCACATATACATCAGGTAAAAAATTCATTTCAATAACTTTCATTCCACCACCTTCACATACATCGCATCTTCCGCTTTTTACATTAAACGAAAAACGGCCTGCTGTGTAACCTCTAATTTTTGCTTCAGGCACTGATGCAAATAAAGTTCTTATGTCAGTAAAAAAACCACAGTACGTTGCAGGATTGCTTCTTGGCGTTCGGCCGATTGGCGATTGGTCAATCTCAATCACCTTATCTATGTTTTCAAGTCCATCAATAGTTTTAAATGGCAACGGAGTCATTTTACTATTGTAAGCATGTTTGCTAAGTAACGGATACAGCGTTTCATTTATCAAAGTAGATTTACCACTGCCGCTTACGCCGGTAACGCAAATAAATTTGCCGAGCGGAAATGTAGCATCAACATTCTTTAAATTGTTACCGGAAGCTCCGTTGATAACCAGTGTTTTTCCATTGCCTTTTCTTCTCTCTTCGGGTACAGCAATTTTCTTATATCCATTCAGGTAAGAAGAAGTAACTGTATTTAATTTCAACAGGTCTTTGGGTTTCCCTGCGGCAACAATTTCGCCACCATGCTTGCCGGCTTCAGGGCCAATATCAATAAGATAATCTGCAGCAAGCATTATATCTTTATCATGCTCTACCACTAAAACGCTATTACCAATATTGCGTAAATTCTTTAATGCATCTATCAGCCGTTGGTTATCTCTTTGATGAAGGCCAATACTTGGCTCGTCTAATATATAAGTGATTCCCTGCAATTGAGAACCTATTTGTGTTGCCAGCCTTATACGCTGAGATTCGCCTCCACTAAGCGTCTTAGAAGCCCTGTTCATCGGAAGATAAGTTAATCCTACGTCTAACAGGAACTGTAAACGTTCTCTTATTTCTTTTAAAATATCTTTAGCAATAATGTTTTGGCGATTATTTAAACGCTTTTCAATGCCATCAAACCACAGCATCAATTTATCAAGATTCAACTCACTCAACCAGGCAATATTGTGCTCATCTATTTTAAACCATAAGCTTTCTTTTTTCAATCTTGCACCGTTACAGGTGTTGCAGGTTTTTAACTTCATGAATTTTTCAACCCAGCTTCGTAAAGCCTCGCTGGTAGTGCCTGCACTAAACCAGCGCTTTACCATGTTAACTATTCCTTCATATTCTGTTGGATAATTGCCATTTTCTTTATCCTGGTTTAGGTTTACATCGAGGTCTTCAAATTCATTGAGGTTGATATTTTCACTATTGTTATCATCAACTTCTTCTTTACCAAATAACAAAACATTTAAAGAGCGACGTGGCAAATCCTTTAATGGAGCGTCAAGATTTATCCGGTGCTTTTTTGCAATTTGCTTTACCTGCTTAAATACATATGCATCTCTCTCCTGGCCTAACGGCGCAATCCCGCCCTCATTTATACTGAGTTTCGAATCCGGAATTATTGCATCCATATTTATCTGGTAAACATTGCCTAAACCTTTACATGTGGGACATGCACCATACGGAGAATTAAAGGAAAAAGTATTTGGCGACGGCTCTTCATAACTGATGCCGGTATCTTCACACATTAGTTGTTTGGAGTATTGGGTAAAAGCCCCCTCTATCTCCCCCAACGGGGGAGGAAATGGAGAAGATTGATGCGAATGTGTCTCTGAACCATTGTCAGCTTTTGATTTTTTTTCACTGGTTTTATGTGTTGGCAAAGTCTCCCCCGTTGGGGGAGATTTAGAGGGGGCTACAAACATAAGATCCTTCCCCAACTGCAAACATTTTTGAACACTCTGACTAAGCCTTACTTTCATATCGTCCGTCACCTGCAGGCGGTCAACCACTAATTCAATGTCATGAATTTTATAGCGGTCAACCTGCATCTTTGCAACAAGATCTTTTATTTCTCCATCTACCCTCACTTTTACAAAACCCTTCTTTCTTACATCTTCAAATAGTTCACGGTAATGTCCTTTACGACCTCTTACAAGTGGCGCCAGCAGTGAAATCCTTTGATCTTTAAACCGCTTGAAAATATTTGCTACAATTTCTTCTTCACTCCACTGAACCATTTTTTTTCCTGTATTGTAACTATATGCTTCACCAATTCTTGCAAATAAAAGCCTGAAAAAATCATACACTTCTGTAACAGTTCCTACAGTGCTTCTCGGATTTTTATTAGTAGTTTTTTGTTCAATTGAAATTACCGGCGAAAGGCCCGAGATCTTATCTACATCAGGCCGTTCCATATCACCAATGAACTGGCGTGCATACGCTGAAAAGCTTTCCATATAACGCCTTTGGCCTTCTGCGTAAATGGTATCGAACGCCAAAGATGATTTGCCGCTGCCGCTTATGCCGGTGATAACAACAAGCTGATTTTTTGGAATTTCAATATCAAT
>CAXSDW010000169.1:0-1591 GCA_964236235.1 uncultured Chitinophagaceae bacterium | reverse complement strand
AAAAAAACATTTGGTGAACTACTTTAAAATCTATTAGTTTTGTAGGCTAATGAAAACAACCGCAACATATTCTATTTGTCTTATTAATTTTACTTGCTGTTGTATGCCGTAAGGCATATTATTATTTCTTACGGCTTCCTCTAACTTTACTGTACCAATTTTTTACCAACAAAATCATCATCATGAGTAACAATCTTCATTTCGACACATTGCAATTGCATGCCGGGCAACAAATTGATCCAACAACAAAATCAAGAGCAGTGCCCATTTATCAAACCACTTCTTATGCCTTTAACAATGCTGAACATGCAGCGAATTTATTTGGGCTTAAAGAGTTTGGAAATATTTATACAAGAATTATGAACCCGACAACTGATGTGTTTGAACAGCGCATCGCAGCATTGGAGGGCGGTGTAGCGGCTTTGGCTACTTCTTCAGGGCAGGCTTCACAATTTTTAGCATTGAATAATATTTTACAGGCAGGCGATAATTTTGTTACCACCACTTATTTATATGGCGGCACTTATAACCAGTTTAAAGTAGCCTTCAAGCGCCTTGGCATTGAGGCACGATTTGCTGATGGTGATGATGTGGAGAGCTTTGTAAAGTATATTGATAAAAATACAAAAGCGATATACCTTGAAACTATTGGCAACCCGAGGCTCAATATTCCGGACTTTAAAAAGTTTGCAGACCTGGCAAAAGAATATGATTTGCCATTAATTGTAGACAATACTTTTGGCGCTGCCGGATATTTATTCAGGCCTTTGGAACATGGCGCTAATATAGTTGTAGAATCTTCAACCAAATGGATTGGAGGACATGGTACAAGCATAGGCGGAGTAATAGTTGATGGAGGAAATTATAACTGGGGCAACGGTAAGTTTCCGCAATTTACTGAGCCAAGTGAAGGCTATCATGGGTTAAAATTCTGGGATATTTTTGGAGAAGGTAATCCATTAGGCATGCCCAATGTAGCTTTTATTATTCGGGCAAGAGTAGAAGGCTTAAGGGATTTTGGTTCTTCTCAAAGCCCGTTTAATTCATTCTTATTGCTGCAGGGTTTGGAAACACTTTCACTTCGGGTACAACGGCATGTTGATAATGCTCTGGCTTTGGCACAATGGCTTGAAGAGCATGAGCACGTTGATTTTGTGCAATATCCCGGCCTGGCAAGCAGTCCATACAATAAGCTGGCTAAAGAATACTTGCCGAACGGTTTTGGTGGAGTACTTAATTTTGGTATTAAGGGTGAAAAAACAAATGCAAGCAAATTCATTGATTCATTAAAACTTATAAGTCATCTTGCAAATGTTGGTGATGCAAAAACACTGGCCATTCATCCGTCGTCAACTACTCACGAGCAATTGAGCGGTGAGGAACAAATTGCGGCAGGAGTACAGCCAAACCAGGTTCGCTTAAGTGTAGGCATTGAATATATTGAAGATATTAAGGCAGATATACAGCAGGCTTTTGAAAAAGTATTTGAGAAAGATTTGGTAGTGTGAAGATGTGAAAAGTCAGATGTGGGATGTGAGATGTGAGATGTCAGATGTGAGATGTCAGATGTCAGATGTGAGATGTGAGATGT
>CAXSDW010000168.1:0-4118 GCA_964236235.1 uncultured Chitinophagaceae bacterium | reverse complement strand
TCAGCATATCCATGTTGCGCCTGCCTTCTGACTCAATTACATAATGTGCAAGCATGGTATCAAAAAGCTTTCCTTTTAATTCAATACCATACCATTTTAATACAAGCAAGTCGTATTTAATATTTTGCCCAACCCATATTTTTGTTTCATCATTAAACAATTCTATAAAGTGATGTAACAGACTTCGGGCCTGCTCAAGGTCTGCAGGGAAAGGAACGTAATAACCTTCTGTTTCTTTATAGCAAAAACTTAAGCCAACCAGCTCTGCATTATTTGCATCAGGGCTTGTAGTTTCTGTATCAAATGAAATTTCTGTTTCTTTTAAAAGTTTTTGTATAAGTTCATTGATCGCTTCTTCGCCTTGAACAGCAACATAATTGTGCGGTGTATTTGAAATGTTTTTATCTGTAACAAGACCTGGCTTTTCTTCAATCTTCTCAAGTTCTTCAGGCTTGGGAATCGGTTGCTCCATTGCATTACCAAACAGATCAGTTTGCACAACAGTTGAGCCTATTACGAATGCGCTATATTCCTCACCCAAAATTCTTCTGCCGAGCGTTTTAAATTCAAGTTCAGTAAAAAGATCTTTTAACACATCCAGGTTGAAAGGCTTTACTTTAAAATCTTCATCATCAAACTTGCAAGGCGCATGCGTAACAATGGTTGCCAGTTTTTTACTCATAATCGCAGAATCTTTTCCGGCTCTTATCTTTTCTCCAACTGAACCTTTAATAATATCTGCATTTGCAAGTATATTGTCAAGAGAACCATATTCTGCCAATAATTTGGAAGCGGTTTTTTCACCAATGCCGGGAATACCTGGAATGTTATCACTGGCATCGCCCATTAAACCAAGTATATCAATTACCTGGGAAACATCTTTTATATTCCACTTTTCGCACACTTCCTTTGCACCCATAATTTCTACTTTTCCGCCCTGGTAGCCAGGTTTATATATCTTTATTTTTTCCGTTACCAACTGGCCAAAATCTTTATCAGGCGTTACCATAAAAACTTCAAAACCTTCTTTTTCTGCCTGCTGTGCAAGACCACCAATAATGTCATCGGCTTCATATCCATCACATTCCACAACAGGCAAATTAAAACCTTGTATAATTTTTTTTATGTCAGGAAGAGAACTCATCAAATCTTCAGGAGCAACCTGCCTGTTCGCTTTATAATCTAAAAAATCAGCATGACGTTCAGTGGGCGCATGTGTATCAAACGCTACCGCAAGGTGGGTGGGTTTTTCCCTGCTGATTAGATCATACAAAGTATTAGTAAACCCAAATTGGGCGTTGGTGTTTTTCCCTTTAGAAGTTAAGATAGGATTGCGGATCAACGCATAATAAGCCCTGTAAATTAACGCCATCGCATCTAATAAAAACAATTTTTTCTCCATCCGGCAAATTTAAGATAAAGGCTTTTGGTTAGCAAAAAGCTATTCTTTCTAAACAATTGCCTGGCGTTCAAATGAAAAGTAAATAACATGTTTAGCGTAAAGAAAACATGTTTCCCTTTATGTAGATTCACATATATGATTCGGGATTATCAAGTTGTTAAGGGCTACTTTGCTATCTTAAGAAGTTGTGTAAAAGAGCTGTTATATAAGCGCAGCATTTTAGGTGTTAAGGCTTATTATTCGTAAGTTTGCAAGTATTTGCATTTCATTAAAAAGGATAGATTTTAAAATCATGATTACAGAAACAGCTGATGTTCTAAACCCTGAAAAACTCGAGGTTTTACAACCGGAAATTAATGGTTATGGAGCTGACAGTATCCAGGTTTTAGAAGGCCTTGAAGCCGTGCGTAAACGGCCGGCGATGTACATTGGTGATATAGGCAATAAAGGCCTTCACCATCTTGTTTACGAAGTGGTAGATAACTCAATTGACGAAGCGCTTGCCGGCTATTGTAAGAACATTGCCGTTACTATAAATGAAGATAATTCCATTATAGTTCAGGACGATGGACGTGGAATACCAACCGGTTTGCACACCAAAGAAAACAGGAGTGCGCTGGAAGTGGTGATGACCGTTCTGCATGCCGGCGGAAAGTTTGATAAAGACTCTTATAAAGTTAGTGGTGGCTTACATGGCGTAGGTGTTAGTTGTGTAAATGCTTTAAGCAAAAAACTGCATGTAACAGTAAACCGTGATGGTAAAACTTTTGAGCAGGAGTATGCAAAAGGTTTTCCTCAATATAAAGTAAGAGAGATTGGTGAAAGTGATAAGACCGGTACCACGGTTCACTTCTGGCCTGATACGTCAATCTTTATCGTATCAGTTTATAATAAAGAAATATTAGAAGGACGATTAAGAGAATTATCTTTTTTAAACAAAAATATAACGATCGTCTTAAATGACCTTAGAGAAAAAGATGAGGAGGGAAACACTTATACCAAAACATTTTACAGCGAAGGCGGCATTGTAGAATTTGTAGAGATGCTTGATAAAAATGCTAATCGTCATCCGCTGCTGCCAAAGGTAATTTATTGTGATGGACATGATGCCAACAGCAATGTGATGGTTGAGGTTGCTATGGTTTATAACACAGGCTACCAGGAGCATTTATTCAGCTATGTAAATAACATTAATACCATTGAAGGAGGAACGCATGTCGCTGGTTTCCGCCGTTCTATAACACGGGTTTTTAAAAGCTATGGTGAGAAAGAAGGCATGTTTGAAAAAGCCAAGGTAGAAATTGAAGGCGATGATTTTAGGGAAGGCTTAAGTGCAATTATTTCAGTAAAAGTTCCGGAGCCACAATTTGAAGGACAAACAAAAACCAAGTTAGGTAACAGTGATGTGATGGGCGTTGTTGATACAACCTTAAGCAGGGTTTTAATCGCTTATCTTGAAGAGAATCCGAAAGATGCTAAAATTATTATTCAAAAAGTAATACTGGCAGCCCAGGCAAGAGCCGCAGCAAAAAAGGCGAGGGAAATGGTTCAGCGCAAAAGCGTTTTAACCGGCGGAGGCTTGCCGGGAAAGCTTGCAGATTGCAGTGATAAAGATCCATTCAGATGCGAACTATTTTTAGTAGAAGGAGATTCTGCCGGAGGCACAGCAAAGCAGGGAAGAGATAGAAGCTTCCAGGCAATTTTGCCTTTGCGTGGTAAAATATTAAATGTGGAAAAAGCAATGGAGCACCGCATTTATGATAATGAAGAAATAAGAAACATGTTCACTGCACTTGGTGTAAAAATCGGTACAGTTGACGATCCAAAAGCCCTGGATGTAACAAAGCTTCGTTACCATAAATTGATAATAATGACGGATGCTGATGTTGATGGAAGTCATATTGCAACGTTGATTCTTACGTTTATTTTTAGGTACATGAAAGAGTTGGTAGAGCAGGGATTTGTATATATAGCACAGCCGCCTTTGTATCTTATCAAAAAAGGAAAAGAACAATCATATGCGTGGGGTGAAGAAGACCGCAAAGCATTTATAGAAAAGGTTGCCAACGGAAAAGAAGATACAGTGCATATCCAGCGTTATAAAGGTCTCGGTGAAATGAACTCAGAGCAACTTTGGGAAACAACTATGAACCCGGCCACCAGAACATTAAAGCAAATTACTATTGACAGCGCTGCTGAAGCCGACAGGGTTTTTAGTATGCTTATGGGTGATGAAGTTCCGCCGAGAAGAGACTTTATTGAAACTCATGCAAAGTATGCGAAGCTTGATGTATAGCAAGTGATAGAGTAAAAATTATTCGTTTTTCCTTAAAGGAAATTTTGCTGTGGAAATATTATTTACCCGAAATACATATAAAAAACTACATTTGAACTGCACGATCATATGAATGGTCTTTAATAATCGGATTACTAACAATAAAATTTTTAAGAACATGTCATCAAAAATGTTAACAGCTTATTGCATGAAAACAAAAGAAAAGAACGTTGAAATGCAGGATGCGGTGATAACTAAAACTTCACGGGGAGGCTATATGGCGCAAGGCCATGATGGTAAAGGAAATAAAATGACCACAATGTTAAGTGAAGCAAATGCTCTGGAAGCAATCAAAAACGGTGTAGCTAAAAAGGATTTTTAGAACTAACTATTCAACTTTTTGTACAGCGATATGGTTTTCTATATCGCTTTTTTTGTTGT
>CAXSDW010000167.1:0-4367 GCA_964236235.1 uncultured Chitinophagaceae bacterium | reverse complement strand
TGACTGGAACGAATTCAGGATGAGCGCTTCTATGGAATCGGTATTAAAAGGATATTCAGATCCGCGTATGCCGGTTTATTTTCTACCTGCCCAAAAAACAGGAACATTCGAAGGCTTAAGAAACGGACTTACTTCTACTCAGCAAACACAGTCTATCAACCTGCAAGATGCAAATTCACATGTTGGGCCTCGCTGGGCATCACCAAAATATGGAGGCAATGCTGATTATTTAAGCACACCTCAAAATGTAATGGCCACTGCAGAAGCTTACTTTTTACGGGCAGAAGGCGCTTTGTTAGGGTGGAATATGGGCGGTACAGCCAAGTCATTGTATGAAGCAGGTATTACCAATTCTTTTAAGCAATGGGGAATTACAGATGCTGCAGCGATTCAAAATTATATCAATAGTACAAGTTTACCAGTTGCGCCGAATGATTTTTTACATTCACCACCGGTGATGAATATACCAGTAAAGTATGATGAATCAAATTTAAGTATTGAGAATCAACAAATCGCTTTGCAAAAATGGCTTGCAATATTTCCGGATGGGATGGAAGCATGGGCAGATTATCGAAGAAGCCGATATTTGAAACTTTATCCTGTTGCAAATTCTGATAATCCTGATATAACAGATCCAAACACACAATGGATAAGAAGAATTCCGTTTTTGCTCTCGGAAAAGCAGAATAACGCAGCTGCAGTAGAAGCCGCTATTCCATTGCTGGGTGGTCCTGATAAAGTAACTACTCCGCTTTGGTGGGATAAGAATTAATTTAATAATCTATTCATTAGAATAAAGATTCCATCTGTTTAACTGATGGAATCTTTTATTTAAAGGCAAGCAAAGCAGAAGATATTTATATTACTTGCGTTATATTTTATAAGCTGTATCAGCGATGATATAAGAGACAATGCAAGTCTTCAAAAATTCTTTTTTTACCTTTATAGGAATTAATTACAGCCAACATGTTTAGAATTTACTTCTGCATTTTATTGCTGATTTGCGGTTTCTTTTATTCTTGTAAAAACGACACTTCTAAATTATTTACTTCGCTTGATAGCGAAGCTACCGGCATAAAATTTCAGAATACACTTTTTGATGATGGACCTTTAAATGTGGCAAACTACATCTATTTCTACAACGGCGGCGGTGTTGCAATAGGGGATATAAATAATGATGGCTTACCGGATATTTTATTTTCGGGAAACATGGTAAAAAACCGCCTCTACTTAAATAAAGGCAATTTCAAATTTGAAGATATTACCCAACAAAGTGGCATAGCAGATAAACAAGGTTGGTGTACAGGTGCAACAATGGCAGATGTAAATAATGATGGCAAATTGGATATTTATATTTGTCGCAGTGCCGATATAAACCCGCTAATGAGAAAGAATTTGCTTTTTATAAATAATGGGAACTTAACATTTACTGAAAAAGCAGAACAATATGGCCTTGCCGATGCAGGCTATTCCACACAGGCTGCATTTTTTGATTATGATAAAGATGGTGATCTCGACTGTTTTATTATTAATCATTCTTTACAAAAATACACAGCCGGTGTGCAGGAAAACCCGGAGCTGCGCAAGCAATATAATCCTGATTGTGCTGATAAATTATACCGTAATGACAATGGTCATTATTCTGATGTAAGTCTTCAATCGGGCATTACCTCCAGTGTGCTCACATTTGGTTTAGGGCTTGCCATATCAGATATAAACAATGATGGATGGCCTGATGTATTTGTTTCTAATGATTTTAATGAGCCGGATTATCTTTTTATAAATAACCGGAATGGAACATTTACTGAACAACTTTCCAAATGCATGGACGAAACTTCGCTTTATTCAATGGGCTCTGATGCTGCTGATTACAACAATGATGGCCTGGTAGATTTGATGACATTAGACATGATGCCCGAGGACAATAAGACCCAAAAGATGCACAGTGGTGCTGAGAACTTTGATAAATTTCAAAACTTGTTCAACAAAGGATTCTATTACCAATACAGCCGAAATATGCTGCAAAAAAATAATGGTGATGGCACGTTTAGCGAGGTTGGGCAGTTGGCTGGTGTGTCTAATACAGATTGGAGTTGGACAGCCCTGTTTGGTGATTATGATAATGATGGCAACAAAGATTTATTTGTAACCAACGGTTATCTGAAAGATTACACTGACATGGACTTTATGAAGTATTCAATGGGCAGGTTGGTGCGCTCCATGAACCATGATGTTATTGATAACATACCGGAGTATATAAAAAAAATGCCTGCCAACAAAATTGCTAATTATATTCTTCAAAACAACGGTAATGAAACGTTTACAAAAAGAACAAATGAATGGGGTTTAAATCAACCGGGTGCTTCTGCGGGTGCTGCGTATGCGGATCTTGATAATGATGGTGATCTGGATCTTGTAGTAAATAATTCTAATGATTATGCAAGCATTTACAAGAACAATGCTGAAGCTATTGAAAAAAATAATTTCGTTCGTATTCAGCTCAAAGGACCGCCTGCAAATGAAAGGGGAATAGGTGCCAAGGTGAAATTGTTTTGTAAAGGGCAACAATATTACCAGGAGCAATCTCCTGTAAGAGGTTTTCAGTCATCATCAGATCCGGTATTAAATTTTGGAATAGGTAAAAACACTTTTATAGATTCAATATTGGTGATATGGCCAAATGATAATTTTCAAAAGCTGATAAATGTAAAACCAAACCAAACCCTTGCAGTTAAGTTTATTGATGCAAAGCAAAAGTGGGTTTATGATACAATTGCAAATGCACATCAATCTCTTTTTACACAAACAACATTACCAAATGTACATCATCGTGAAAATGGTTTTAATGATTTTACAGTACAAACATTATTGCCCAATTATTATTCCCGCCAGGGGCCTTGCATTGAAGTGGCAGATGTAAATGAAGATGGCATTGAAGATTTTTTTATTGGTGGTGCAAAAAATCAATCGTCCCGGATTTTTATCCAAAATGCTAACGGAAGTTTTAGCAGTAAGTTGGAACCGGCGTTAGCCAAAGATTCTATAAGTGAAGATGTTGCTGCTGTATTTTTTGATGCGGATAATGATGGCGATAAGGATTTGTATGTTGCAAGTGGTGGCTATGAATTTAATGAAAACGATCCGGCTCTTGAGGACAGGCTTTACCTGAATGATGGCAAAGGTAATTTTACAAAAGCGGCTAACGCATTGCCGCAAATGCTTACCAGTAAAGGTTGTGTAAAAGCCGCCGATATTGATGGTGATGGTGATATGGATCTTTTTGTGGGTGGGAGAGTAGTGCCAGGAAATTACCCAACCGCTCCCCGCAGTTACATTTTAATTAATGATGGCAAAGGTGTTTTTAAAGATGCTACGGCTGATGTTTGCACTGCTTTACAAAAGCCGGGTATGGTAACAGATGCCGTGTGGACAGATTTAAATAATGATAAACTGCCTGACTTAATTGTAGTAGGAGAATGGATGCCGATAAAAGTTTTTATTAATCAAAAAGGGAAATTAAATGATGCCTCATCTCAATATATCCATTTTGCAAGCAGCGGCTGGTGGAACAGGATTAGTGCCGAAGATATGGACGGTGATGGCGACAAGGATCTTATCATAGGCAATTGCGGTTTAAACACACAATTTCATGTGAGTGAAAAAGAACCTATGAGCATTTATTATAAAGATTTTGATGGAAATGGCTCCATTGACCCTGTACTTTGCTACTATACAAACGGGGTTTCTTATCCGGCTAATTCATTGGATGATTTAACAGAACAACTTCCGGCTTTAAAGAAAAAATTTCTTCAGTATAAATCATATGCAACTGCAACTATTAATGATATATTTTCACCTGAACAATTGCAAAATGCGGGTGTTTTAAAAGCAGCAACTATGCAAACAGTTTATCTTGAAAACAAGGGTGGTAAAGGGTTTGTACTGCATGCTTTACCATTGGAAGCACAATATGCACCGGTGTATGGAATTGCAACAATGGATATAAATCATGATGGAAAAAATGATATTTTACTTGCCGGTAATAATACATGGACAAGAATAAAATTTGGACGGTACAGTGCTAACCATGGAGTTGTTTTATTAGGTAATGGAAAAGGAGATTTTACCTATGTTCCGCAACTTAAAAGCGGGCTGAATCTTAGGGGAAATATAAAAAGCCTCCAGCTAATTAAATTTCAAAAATCACAAAATGTTATTGCTGGTGTTAACGATGAAAATGCAGTAATGTTGAAAGTGAATTAGAATATATCATAAAGTAATTTTCATAATCTTTATTTATTAATAGTCGCTTGTAATAAGTATTAACCCTGTTTTTCTTACTTTTTATGTTACCTTAAAAATTAAAC
>CAXSDW010000166.1:0-4385 GCA_964236235.1 uncultured Chitinophagaceae bacterium | reverse complement strand
CCAGGGACCACCTGATTATGAGTCAGGTGCTCTAACCAACTGAGCTATAGGCCCTCTCCTGTTATGAAGATGAGGCGCAAATATAATAAAATGTGCATTTAACCTTTCATTAAAATTATTAACGTTTAATTTGTGCAATCAAAATTAATTATGAAGAAATTTGTTCTTACAATTCTTTGTGGCTTATCTTTTTTAGCGCTTTTTGCGCAGGATTCTATTACAAATAAAACTCCTCAAAAAATTGATCTTTCTAACAGGCCGGGTGATCATTTTATGGTACAGTTTACCTCAGATCATTGGACGGGAATGCCCGATAGTATTTCCAGCCACCAAAGTGGTTTTTCAAGAGGTTTAAGTATTTATGTTATGACTGATAAGCCTTTTAAAGGTGACCCGCATTTTAGCATTGGTATTGGTCTTGGTATCGGAAGCAGTAATATTGTTTTTAAAAAGATGAATGTTGATGTAAAGTCAACTGCTGCCAGGCTTCCCTTCACCCCGGTTGATTCAACTGATCATTTTAAAAGATATAAATTATCAATGTCGTACCTCGAAGTTCCGCTTGAACTGAGATTTTCTTCTAACCCTGTTAGTGGCAATAGCTGGAAGATAGCGCTTGGAGGAAAAGTTGGTACATTAATAAATCTCCATACAAAAGGCAAAGAATTATTAGATAAAAATAACAGAACTATCAACAGCTATACAGCAAAAGAAAACAGTAAAAAATATTTTAACAGTACACGCATAATGGCAACAGCAAGAATTGGCTACGGCATCTTTTCTCTGTTTGGTGCATACCAGCTTAATAATATTTTAAAGGATGCCGCAGGGCCGAACATGAAACTTTTCCAGGTAGGCTTTACACTTAGCGGATTATAATGATTTACAGTTTGTCTACAAAAGCGGATTCAATAAAGAATTCGCTTTTTTATTTTACCTCCTAATCTTCAGTACTTATTTTTGCAGTTAATATAATTTTAGTTGATAGAAAAAAAACAGGCCGTCACTCACAACGTTAAAGCCGTACTGGTTGGATTGATTCATGATAGCCAGAACGAAAATTTATTAAATGAATATCTCGATGAACTGGCCTTTCTTGCTGAAACCGCAGGTGCTATTGCAAAAAAAAGATTTACCCAAAAACTTTCTCACCCCGACAGCAGAACCTTTGTAGGCAAGGGAAAACTGGAAGAAATAAAAAGATTCCTCTCAGGCAAAGATATTGAACTCGTAATTTTTGACGACGAACTTAGCGGCTCACAGATAGCTAATATCGAAAAAGAATTGCAGGTAAAAACCATTGATAGGACAGATCTTATTTTAGATATTTTTGCGGCCCGTGCTAAAAGTGCGCAGGCTAAAGTGCAGGTAGAGCTTGCTCAATATCAATATATATTACCAAGACTTAAAGGCATGTGGAGCCACCTTGAAAGGCAGGGCGGAGGCATCGGCAGCAGGGGCCCGGGCGAAACTGAAATTGAAACTGACCGCCGTATTGTAAAAGATAAAATTAGTCTTTTGCGTAAGCGCTTAAAAGAAATTGATGTGCAGGCTTTTACCCAGCGTAAAGATCGTGGCGAGTTTATAAGAGCAGCGTTAGTCGGATATACTAATGTGGGCAAATCTACCATTATGAACCTGCTCAGCAAGAGCGATGTATTTGCAGAAAATAAATTGTTTGCAACCCTTGATACTACCACACGAAAAGTGGTTTTTGAGCACACGCCTTTCTTGTTAAGCGATACTGTAGGATTTATAAGAAAGTTGCCACATCATCTTATTGAAAGTTTTAAAAGTACGCTGGATGAGGTGAGAGAAGCCGATATTTTATTACATGTGGTTGATATTTCTCACCCGCAATATGAAGAACAATATGCTGTGGTAAATAAAACTTTGCAGGAATTAAAATCATTTGATAAGCCAACAATAACTGTTTTTAATAAAATTGATTTGTATGAAAAAAATACTTTTGATGAATGGCTTGAGGATGAAATTAAACAGGATTTATTAAATGAGCTTAAGGCAAGATGGCAAAGAGAAACAAACAACAATTGTGTCTTTATTTCAGCTACAGAAAAAAAGAATGTTGATATTTTACGGCAAACTATTTTAAATAAAGTAAGAGAAATATACCAAATCAGGTATCCTTATAAAGCTGAATTTTTCTTTTGATATTCTATATCTTCCTGTAACATTGTATGCATAAAAAATATACCTGGCATAAAATTGCAGAAGATGAAAATGAACTGCAATTCGGCGCAAATAATATGGTGCAGATAACGGTAGAAAATAAAATAATTTGTCTTGCAAAAGGAAGCAGCAATTTGTATGCATGCTCGCAAAAGTGCCCTCATGCAGGCGGTATAATTTCAGATGGATTTATTGATGCTATGGATAACGTGGTATGCCCTTTACACAGGTATAAATTCAATTTACAAAACGGCAGAAACGTTAGTGGTGAAGGTTACTATTTAAAAACCTATCCAATGCAACAAAATGAGAAAGGCATTTTTATTGGCATAGAAGAAAAAGGAATCTTTCACCGGTAAAATATTTAATGATCTATATCCGATAAATTTTTCTCTTTAGAATTGTATACATCTATAACAAATACTACTAACAGGTTTACTCTTTTAAAGATACTTATAGCGTTATGTGTTCTCCTGAATTTAAGCGGATTATTTGTAACGATAATAGGCCCTGATGGTGCGCTGTACGCATCTATTGCTAAGACAATGGTGCAACAAAATAATTATATTGAATTATTTTCCAGGGGAACTGATTGGCTTGATAAGCCTCATCTTCCATTTTGGATTACAGCATTTTTTTTTAAAATATTTGGGTTCAAAACATGGGCGTATAAATTACCCGGCATTTTATGTTTATTAATGGGAGCCCGGTATACTTATCTCTTAGCAAAGGATTTTTACAATAAAGAAATTGCCTTATGGGCCGTATTAATTTTGCTTACTGCTCAGCATATCATCACTTCAAATAATGATGTAAGAGCTGAAGGTTATCTTACAGGATTTATTGCTGCAGCCATTTATTATTTTCATAAAGTAATTGATAATAAAAAGAAAATTCCTCTTTTATTAGGTTCATTTTTTACTGCATTAGCAATCATGACTAAAGGCATGTTTGCGCTTATACCAATTGGCGGCGCTATTGCCGGCGGCCTGCTTATTGAAAAGAATTGGAAACAGCTTTTTAACCTGCAGTGGCTGACAGCAGCGCTTTTAATTACTGTATTTATTCTTCCCGAAATTTATTGCCTGTATTACCAGTTTGATGTTCATCCTGAAAAACTTATTTTTGGTCAGCATAATGTATCAGGAATAAAATTCTTTTTTTGGGATAGCCAGTTTGGAAGATTTTTTAACACCGGTCCTATAAAAGGAAGAGGCAATACTTTTTTTTTCTTTCATACACTTCTATGGGCTTTTTTGCCATGGTCAATATTGCTTTATTGTGCATTTGCAAAGCGCTTTAAATCCTTACTGCAAAAAGACTTTTTACATAATGAATGGTTTTCTTTTGCAGGTTGCGTGCTTACGTTTGTTCTTTTCTCATTATCAAAATTTCAGTTACCTCACTACCTCAATATTGTATTTCCCTTTTTTTCTATTATCACCGCAAGCTATGTTTTTACATTAAGTAAAAGAACATTTAATTACTTAACGACAATCCAAAATAGCATATTGCTATTGCTGTCTGCCGGCGTTATTTTGTTATATATTTATTATGCAGATAACATGAACCGGGTGTTGTTGATAATGTTACTTATTGGTTTTGTTTTAGTTCTTGTGTTGCCCAAAAAATTACTAAGCAATTCAAAAGAAAGATTGATAGCAAAAGGCGTTTTACTATCTATCATAATAAATTTATACCTCAACATTTATTTGTATCCATCATTGTTAACTTATCAATCCGGAAGTGAAGCAGCTTTTTTTGCAAATAAAAATTACAAAGATGTTCCGGTTGTGGAGATAAATAATTTTTCCTGGCCATTAGAGTTTTACATAAATGCGCCTGTTTATTTATTGGATTCTTCAAAATTTGATCTGCCACGAAAACCATATCTTATTTACATGGCCAGCGCCGGTATAGATTTGTTAACCTTAAAAGGTATACAATACACCGCTATAAAAAAGTTTAAAGATTTCAAAATAAGCCAGCTGAGCCTTAGTTTTCTCAGTAAAAAGAAAAGAGAAAATACTTTGTTAGAATATCAATTATTATTAGTTAAGTAGGATAATATAAATTTTGTCTCCATATAAAAAATCTTATTTTTGCCACCCATTATAAATTCCTCCTTAGCTCAGTTGGTTAGAGCATCTGACTGTTAATCAGAGGGTCTCTGGTTCAAGTCCAGAAGGGGGAGC
>CAXSDW010000165.1:0-4573 GCA_964236235.1 uncultured Chitinophagaceae bacterium | reverse complement strand
AAGCTGAAAGAAAGTAATAACAGCGGGATATTAGCGTTTATTCCCATGATTCTTATTCTCATTATTTATAGCACTTTTAATTTTATAATTTACCAAATCTACGTGATGAAAAAACCTGCATTTTTTTTACTGATCTTATTGTTTTCAATCCATCTTTTTGCTCAACCTGTTATTAAATCTTTTTCTCCTTTAACAGGGCCTGCAGGTAGTACAGTAATTATAAAAGGAACTGGCTTTAGTACTACCGCTGCTGCTAATCTTGTTTATTTTGGTGCAGTAAAATCGAATGTCTTGTTAGCAAGTGATACAATACTTAAAGTAATTGTACCGGTTGGAGCAACTTTCAGCCCTTTAACGGTTACAACAAACAACCTTACCGCATACTCAATCAACGCGTTTGTTATAACGTATGCAGGCAGCAGCGGTGCATTTACACCAACTTCGTTTCTTCCAAAAACGGATATCCCAACAGGCAATTATCCACATGGTATTATTTTTGGCGATTTTAATGATGACGGCAAAACTGATCTTTTAATATCTAAAGGAAGTTCATCAACTGTTGCAGTATTTGCTAATACCAGTACCCAGGGAAATATTTCATTTGGATCAAAACAGGATCTCCCCGCCTTTGGCTTTAGCCATGAAAGTGCTGCTACCGGAGATCTGGATGGTGACGGCAGGCTTGATGTTGTAATTACTAATAGCTACAATTCTCCATCTGTATCGGTGTATAAAAATACCAGTATAGGTTCAGCCATTTCATTTGCTCCTAAAACTGATTATGCCGCAGATAACGGTCCTTATAACCTGGCGATCGGCGATATAGATGGTGATGGAAAACCGGATTTAATTGTTGCAAATAATGGCTCCGACGTTATTTCCTTTTATAAAAATACAAGCACTCCAACGAATATTTCATTTGCTGCACGAATTGATTTCGATGCAGGCGCTAATCCTTTCAGCGTTGCTGTTTGTGATTTGGATGGTGATGGAAAACCCGATATAGCAGTAACAACCCAGGGAAGCAGTTCTGCTTTATCAGTAATGAAAAATACAACCACATCGGGAAGTGTTGCTTTTGATGCACCCGTATATTTAGCTACATTAGCAGGTTCTTTTATTGTTTCAACAGGAGACCTGGATGGTGATGGCATACCAGACATGGCAGCTGCAAGCAGCAGTTCAAACTCAATAATTGTTGTAAAAAATGTAAGCACTCCGGGCACACTTTCTTTCTATACACCCCAAAGTTTTGCGACAGGAAATTATCCTGTATGTGTTACATTAAGTGATTTGGATGGTGACGGTAAGCCAGACATGATAACATCTAACCAGCAATCAAATAGTATTTCAGCTTTAAGAAATATAAGCACCCCGGGAAATATTTCATTCGAAAGCAATATAGATTATGCTGCCGGTGCAAATCCAATCTTTGTTGCTGCAGGTGATCTTGATGGAGATGGAAGGCCGGATATAGTTAATGCAAATTCTTCCGCAGATGTAATCTCGATATATAGAAATATTATAGGAGCAAACATAGCGCCTGTGATCACTTCTTTTACTCCGGCATCAGGTATTAATGGTACTAAAATAACAATCATCGGTGCTAATTTTACCGGTGCTACATCAGTTAAATTTGGCGGAGTGGAAGCGGCTTCATTTACTGTTGACTCAGCTATGGGCATCACTGCAATTGCAGGAGCAGGGACAAGTGGAAATGTTACTGTGACTACTGCTAATGGTACTGCATCGCTCGCTGGTTTTGTATATAACGGGCCAATTATAAATTCATTTACTCCTGCTATTGGCATTACAGGCACAGTTGTTACGATCACCGGCTCAAACTTTACAGGAACAACATCAGTGAAATTTGGAGGAGTCGGGGCGGCTTCATTTACTTTGCTTTCCGATACAAGTATTACTGCTATTGTTGGCGCTGGTGCAAGCGGTGACGTATCTCTAACTACTGCAAACGGAACCGCAACATTGGCTGGATTTAGCTTCGGCGTACCGAAGATTACATCTTTCACTCCATCATCAGGGTATGTGGGATCTGCAGTGACAATAACCGGCACTAACTTTAATACAACTTCAGCAAACAATATTGTTTTTTTCGGTGCAGTAAAAGCAGTTGTATCTTCTGCAACATCAACGCAGTTAAATGTAAAAGTGCCTGCAGGAGCAACATACAGGCCTATCAGCGTTACTACTAATAACCTTACTGCATTTTCTTCTCAACCATTTGTTCCGACTTTTCAAGGCGACAGTTCTGTATTATCAGCTAATTCTTATTCTATAGCTGGCAATTATGGAACAGGGTTATACCCTTCATCAACTTCTATAAGCGATTTAAATGGTGATGGTAAACCTGATTTAATAACAGCAAACGCAGTAAGCAATAATATTTCAGTATTACAAAATACAAGTTCGGGAAATATTTCTTTTAACTTTTCAACCACCTATTCTACCGGTGCTGACCCAAAACAAACTGCAACAGGAGATTTGGATGGTGATGGCAAACCCGATTTAATAGTAATAAATTCTAATTCAGGTAATGCGAGCACTATGTCAGTATTTCGAAACACAAGTACAACCGCAACAATTTCATTTGCCCCTAAATCAGATTATAATACCGGCGATGGTTCTTTTGGTATTGCTATAGCCGATATGGATGCCGATGGTAAACCTGATGTAATTGTTGCAAGTGGCAACTCAGGTTTCTTTTCATTTTTTAAAAATATAACCACATCTGCAGGAAATATTTCATTTGCAGCGAAACAGGATTTTACATTGCTCACCCATCCTGAACACATTGCCATTGCTGATCTGGATAACGATGGTATGCCCGATTTAATAACCTGTAATTTTAGTGACGGAAACATTTCAATCTTCAGAAATCAAAGTGCAGGTGGAATTTTTTCTCTCGCAAACAGGATCGATTATGCTGTCGGCACTAATCCTATATATGTAACAACAGGTGATATTGACGGAGATGGAAACATAGATATAATCGTTTCTAATTATACTTCAGGCAGCGTCACATTATTGAAGAATTTAAGCAATCCCGGGACTGTGTCCTTTGCACAGGGTGAATTCATATCACTGCCTGTTTCAAACGTTTGCGTTGCCGACTTAAACGGAGACGGTAAACTTGATTTATTTGCCGGAAGAGGTCTTACAGGCGTCGCATCAATTTTGCCAAATACTTATACAGTACCAGGTAATTTTTCATTCGGATCGAACGTTGATTTTAAAACAGGTAATTATGACACTTATGCGAATGTTGACGATTTGGATGGAGATGGTAAGCCGGAGCTGATTGTTGCGAATACACTATTAAATACCGTTTCCATTTTGAAATCTACAATTGGCGCTCCGGTAATTACATCATTATCTATAAATACAGGTGGAAGCAATACAACTGTAACAATTACAGGCACAAATTTTAAAGATGTTACGTCTGTTACATTTGGAGGAACTCCTGCTGAATCATTTACAATTATCTCTTCTACAAAAATTATTGCGGTTATCGGCGAAGGTGCATCCGGTGATGTTTTAGTAACAAATGCAACAGCAAGTGCAATATATTCTGGCTTTAAATTTATACCTCACATAAGTGCAAACGGGCCTCTTAATCTCTGTAATGGCCAATCAGTAGTTCTTACCTCTTCAGCTTTAGCAAACAATCAATGGAATAAAGACGGGAATGCTATAAACGGCGCAACTGCAAATACCCTTCAGGTTAATATAAGTGGTACTTATTCTGTTATGGTAACCAGTAATGGAATTACAACTAATAATGATACAGATGTCGTTGTAAAAGTTACAACGCTTTTTACACCATTAATAACAAAAGATGTAAATAATGATTTTTCTTCAAGCATTGCAACAGGCAATCAATGGTATTTAAATGGAAGCTTAATACCTGGTGCAACCAATCAACTGCTTATTCCTGCACAGGGAGGTAGCTATACTGTTCAGACAAATTCAAATGGTTGTATCAGCGAAATTTCTGCGCCTTACGTTTTTGCCTTAACAGGTACTATTAATCTGGGTAATAGAGAGTACATAAACATGTATCCCAACCCGGTAAAAGATCATTTAAATATAAACTGGAACATCCCTAATATGGCAACTTTAAGTGTACAAATAAATGATTCCAGAGGAAACCCTGTTTTTCTGAATAATAATATGCAAAGTGGTAATTCAATAAATTTATCTAACCTGCCTGCGGCGATTTATTATATAAGATTTTATAACAGCCAGCTTAATATCAACAATACCGTAACAATCATTAAACAATAAAGCATAAGCCAGTAATAAAAAATATGAAAAACGATTTTTAAAGGCTTTTAGTAAACATCCGGAATATTAACCAGTTTATTAAAAGCAATGGCTCTTACTTAATTATGAAAAATGGGGATGAATTAAATGTATCAAAATCAAAAAAAGACCAATTAATGCTGAGGCTGGGGGTTAAATAATTATTTAAAAAGTTACGCAGTTTGGGTTAAAGCAACTTGTCAGGTTTTGAATTTAGCAACATGCTTATTCATCCATACCTTGCAGTGCT
>CAXSDW010000164.1:1307-4836 GCA_964236235.1 uncultured Chitinophagaceae bacterium | reverse complement strand
TCACAGGCAGATGTGTTGCCAACACGTTCGGTGTATTAGTTTTGCTTTTTTACCCCGGAAACTTTGTTGCAATGAAGGTTAACTAAATTAATAACGTTCCAACAACTTGAGATACTTTGAACCAACACCTGCTTGAGATAGCAACATAAAGTGCCATCTTGAAGGTTCTATTGGATGGAATCTAAGAAATAAGCATCCGGATAAAATCACTTTTTATCCAGCGGTAATCATGTTGTAACAGGGGCAGAACGCAATCAAATAATTGAAATCACTAAAGATGAGCCAAATAACTCATCATTGCCTGCTATAGAAACGGTAATCTCATGATTGGTAAAATTGTTTTTTAGCCACTATAAGTTCATTCAGTTACACAAATATTATCGCCTGCATACGTGCGACTCAATTGTTTTCTGTTTTATTAATTTGAATAGTCCTTAACTGCAATAGTTTATTAATAAACACTTTTATTTATTTTGACCAAGATTGAAACTTAGTGCAATAAAGCCTCCTGTTCTTAACGATTTTGTAGTTAAGTCAGTGTCAGTGAGCGATTGCAATTGTTCAGCTGGGATATTTTCGAAGCGGGCTTTTAAAACATCAGCCAGGCCAACGCCAATTCCGCCTGTAAGTAAAAGTCTTTTAAGCACGCTGTTGGTTTGAACGCCTGCAAGCGACAACCCTAATAAGCGGATTTACAAATTTTGTAAACAGTGTTGATATTGATCTTGGCGTTTCCGTTACCAAAGATTTACTAAATGAAATTATCAACAGTAACTCCCTGGATATTGATTTATCTGAGATAGAAGGAGATGCTGTACTTTATTATAAAATAGGCAAACCCATTTGTATATGGAAGATTTTTGAAGGGCTCAAAAAAATATCTGCAGCTTTTAACATTACCTATAGTTGTTTAAAAAAACAACATAGAATTAAGGCTGATCTTTCCTTAAAGTTTATTGTTCACTATGGAAATATAAATGTGTACGATATACAAGGCTTCCGAAAGTTATATGGTGAAACCGTTATTGAATCACATATACTTTTAAAAAATGGCTGCGGAGTATCTGACTATATTCTTATAACAGCAGACTACTTTAAAGCTTTGCAGCAAACTACTTCACAAAATATCTTTAGTGATGCTGCGCTTACTTATCAATGCTCCGGCTTATTTACTGGCCTAAGAAAAATTGATTTTTATTTTTTCAGCCATGATATAAATAACATAAATACAACCTCTTTTATAAGAGCATAAATACTTTTATAAATATCACTTTAATAAAAATTGTTTGTTTCTTAAAAGATTTGTTGGAAATCTTTAAATGCCTCCTACTCCCAATTATAATAACAATTATACCCGTAAAAGATACCTTCCGGTTTCTAAGAATCTTCATTTATCAGCTTCATCTTTTCATCTGCCAGATTTTTATTCCAGGGAAAAGTAAGTAAACCAGGCTGCTTTAAAACTTGCTTAAACCCGTCATTAAACCCTTGTCTACGTTGGTTTCGCTCTCTATTAAACAGTTAAAGAACCATTGTATGCATTAAACGCTATTATCAACTTTACATAAAGAAAAAGGCCAATTTCTAAATTATTAAATCATTTAAAAAAATTAACAATGAAAAAGATTCAAACCGTGATTGCAGTGATATTAATTTCTGTAATTACAACAACCGCAACAGCCCAATTTGCTGTAAACAACGTTAGTAAAAATCAAGCTGAATCGTATAACGCCGTACCTGATCGTACTTCTTCGAAGGCTAAGAGTATGGCTAAGTTAAGCAAAGCTACTTCCAGGGCTGAAAGCAATTTTCAACATACTTTCAAAAATGAATCTGCAGAAAAATGGTTTGTAGGCCCCAAAGTAATCACTGCAATATTTAAAAAAGAGGATATGCTAACAACTGTTGTATATGACAAAAAGGGGCGCTGGTTACACACTATAAAGGTTTACCATGAAAACAAAATGCCCTATGATGTAAAGTCATTAATTGAAAACAGTTCTTATTCAGATTATGATATTACACTTGTTAAGCAAATTGAAGAAAATGATGTTACTTTTTATGTTATTGATTTAAAAAATAACAAAAAAATTAAAGAAGTTAGTGTGTATAATGGCGATATAAATGAGCTCAGGTCATTTAAAGTTGAGGAATAAAACCGATTGAAATAAATTTGAAACAAATGAAAGGCTGCATATAAAATGCAGCTTTTTTTATTTTATGAGTTTGAAGTTTGTCAATCTATCAGTCATACTCATGGCTCACTGCCGGCTGTTTAGGTGAGTTACATTCTACGTCGTAATGAGATAACCTAACACTTTGCCAGGCTGGGCAACAATCATCAAAACACCGGAACGTTTTGAAATGAACCGTTTGTAATTAATACAGAACCTGGATCACCGAAAATATTATTAACAGCGCCGGAAGTTATCAATGGTGTAAGCACCCCTGAAAAATTTCCGCTAATATGCCCGTTGTTGTAAGAGGTGATGTTAAGGCTCATACTGTCCGATGCAGCATGCACAAATTCATTCGCTCCGTTATAGCTTATAAAAAACATATCGCCGTAGGTGCCAAGATATTTATAATTTCCGACGGTTAATGTATCTGTATAAAAAGAGAAAGTAGTTTCTCCTGAACTACTTATTGCATCAAGATTATAATAACCCGCAAATTTGCTGCAGCCTAATGTATAGAAAGGAATAGTGATTTGGTTATCAGCATCATCAACTGATATGTTCACAGCATTGCCATTGATCTTATAACTTAAAGTGGCAGTTATACTACCGGCGGAATTTTTATGAAGCATAGCATCCGGAATAGATTGCTTTAAACAAGATGATAAAAAGATTACCATTATCGCCGCTATTAAATAAAATTTCATACTCAATAATTGTTGAATGTTCCGTTGTTAATCTTCTGTATTTCTTTTTCCGAAACTGAAAAACTTTGATATCCCCAGGCTAACCAAATTATTGGAACCGCCATCAGCGATCACCGTTTCATAACGAAGATTTACATCAAAGTATGTATTCCAAAGCGAGAACAGGTAGCCTGTACCTGCTGCTAATATTACACCGTGATAATTTAGATTTATATCCTGGCCGCTCTCATCCGTAAGTGAGGTTATTCCATAAACGTTAAAGCCAACTTGTGGCTCCACATAAAATCCCTTCCCGGTTCCATTAAATGTATACCTGTACCCGGCTTTTAGCGGACACATTATTGTACCTTCTGTTCCGCCAGCCAAAGGAAAAAAATCGGCACCTATTTCAAGCGTAACATCGCTGCCATCTAAAACGGGAAATCCTGTTTTGATAAATGCCCCGAAACCAAGTTTATAATCCTTTGTATCTTTTCCAACGAGCTTCATCACACCTAATTGCGCATTTGCCTGTATTGTGAAAAAAAATAGAAGAAATGTTGCAGATAATCCTTTACGCATAATAGTTGTTCAGTTTTAAAGATTCCAAATATAATTGTTTTAACAAACGGTTAAGGATTACCTTTTATTTCAATAATTACCGCC
>CAXSDW010000164.1:0-1207 GCA_964236235.1 uncultured Chitinophagaceae bacterium | reverse complement strand
AGAAATGTTGCCTCACATTAAAGAAATGTTGCCTCACATTAAAGAAATGTTGCCTTACATTTCAGAAATTTAGCCTCACATTTCAGAAAAATTGCGTCACATTTCAGACGAGGAAGCCTTTCTTTCGTAAAATATTGCCTTACGTTTTTGAGTAAATGAGTTTGTTTTTATCGTATCACTGTTGATGATTAAACAAGACCCGGCCTAAAGAAGACTAATGATTAGGCAAAACCCGGCAGGCTACAACTGATTCATTTTTTATTAAAAAAATTTATTAAAAAATGGTGATTTCTAAGTTTATTGCATTTAATATGACTGATCTGAAAATCAAATTTAAAGAACTTATAAATATACGACTACCGGCAAAATATGTTTATCCTGTAAGATACAATCATTGCTTTAATAGAATTATCCTGGATTGGCTTTTTAGTGATTGCTGGTATAATCATTTGGATAGAAACAAAACTGCAATAAGCCAACTGAGTGATACACAATTAGAGGCAGCAATTGTAAGAATGAATCAGTGGTTAAACGATCCGCAAATACTTATTACAGATAATAAAATTTCTTTAGCATATAGAAAACCACAGCTTAACTGATGGTTTTTATTGTTGAGGGTATTTTTTAATTTTTCAAAAGTTGCGGCAATCCAGTTTGCGAGATAGCTAATTATGAAAATAAGAATTGATGAGTAAGGCATATTCCTCCGATCAAAGGCTGCCAGATAAAAGTGGAAAAATACGTCTCAAAATTTAACCATCTAAACTTGTAGGAAAACAAAAAAGCCCGTAAAATGGGGCTTTTACGGGCTTTTCTAATTTAAGAATTGATTTTAAGTGGAGCCGCAGGGAGTCGAACCCTGGTCCAAACATACTCGCCATAAGCTTTCTACATGTTTATTTTTGCATTAGTTGTAGGGAAATAGCAGGGGCAAAACTAACCAACCAAATCCTTAGCTGTATGGTCTTAAGCAATCATCACAGCCTTTGATTGCAGCATCCTGTTATTGTTTTGAGTCGGCGGGGACGCAGGCAACAGGCGAGCCTAATATCCCGGCCCTAATGGTTGCTAATTCAATGAATTAGGCAGCCATGGCATACGAAGTATTGCCATTTGAAGTTTTCGTATTAAGATTTAAGTGCTGACTACGCAACGCACTACATGCTTACACTTATAAAGAACTATGCTGTCAAAACCGGTCGGCCCC
>CAXSDW010000163.1:0-4951 GCA_964236235.1 uncultured Chitinophagaceae bacterium | reverse complement strand
AAAAGACGGATACAGGCAGTTGAAAAGGCAAAAAGGTTACATCTCATTTCTTAAAACCTCATACTTTGGTATAAAATAAGCAGCACGGCAAAAAAATAGCCGAAAGTATGAGCGGAAAAAGCTTTGCAATAGCCACATTTGTACCAACAAAGAAAAAAAATGAAAAAGAATATTGTCATATACGGGCTTATTGCAGGCATTGTTGTTTCTATTTTAATGCTGTTTAGTGTAAACATAAGCAATGCTAAAGGCCACATTGATTATAACACAAGCCTGCTGATCGGGTATGCTTCTATGCTCATCGCCTTTTCACTGGTGTTTGTTGGCATTCGCAATTACAGGGATAAATACAACGGCGGCGTTATCAGTTTTGGCAAAGCATTTAAAATAGGAATTATGATTGTTTTAATCGCTTCCACCATTTATGTTGTTGCCTGGCTAATTGACTACTTTTTTTTCATACCTGATTTTTTAGAAAAATATTCGGCACACACGCTCGACAAACTGAAAGCAAGTGGAGCAAGCCAAATAAAAATAGATAAGCAAACAAAAGAAATGGCAAACTTTGGCAGGATGTATAAAAATCCTCTCTATAATGCAATGATGACTTACGTGGAAATTTTACCAGTCGGATTGATTGTAACGCTCATCAGTTCATTAATTTTAAAAAGGAAAACAGCAAAAAATTAAACATAAATTACAATTTTGATTGTAACAGTTTTTACAAGTTGTAACTCAACAAATAAAAAAACAAATAAAATGGAAGATCAAAAAAATGAAACGACAAACACACCTTCAACTAACGACGCAATCCCTAAGGTGACTGGAATTGGTGGAATTTTCTTTTATTCAGACAATCTGAAAGAAACAAAAGAATGGTACACTAAAAATTTAGGTATTGAAATAAATGATTGGGGTTCTTCGGGTTTTGAATCCAGAAATGTTGACAGACCTGACGAAATAAACTCTCTTCAATGGAAACCTTTCAAAAAAGGAGATGAATATTTTTCCCCATCCAAAAAAGATTTCATGATTAACTACCAGGTTCAGAATATTGAAGGACTTGTAAACAAACTCAAAGAAAACGGAGTAACCATACTTGACAGCATTGCGAGTTACGACTTTGGCAAATTTGTACATATTATGGACACCGAAGGTAACAAGATTGAACTATGGGAGCCTAAGAACTAACAATTAAAAAAGCTACTTGTTTTTCAAATAAAGATAGACCACTGTGACAAACAAATTAACAGCTTTCTGAAAGTTGAGATCAATACCGATGCGCTAAAAACTATACCTGAATTTGAAATAAAACCTAAAGACGTTGGCTTTGTAATCTCATATATCACACAAAGAAAACGTTAGACAGAATAAATAATAATTGCATTTGCTTATTAAACAACGTTTTAATGCCGCCATCTAATCTTCACAACAACTGTAAGTGCACAAACTTTCACGTAAAGAAAACATCAAAGCCCGACTGACTTCTTTTTTAAATCCTCGCTGCCCATCCGCTCATTTCTTTTTTGTAAAAAGTGATAAGCGACTGCATCATTATATACACGGACACTACTCCATTATGTAGATTAAGGATGCGCTGATGATAATGAGATCTCTTTGGACATAATATAATTATCATTTTAATGTGCCATCGGCCACAGAGATTACATAAAGACGCAAGGAATGCTATTTAAAAAACAATAAGCCTTTTATTGGCTCAGAAAAGTTTCGCAAGTTTAGTATAATTGCAGGTAATAATTAGTTAATGGTTGATACAAAAACATTTAGACAGATTGTTTTTTCATTTGAAGGAACTGAAGAAAAACCTCATTTTGACAGAACAGCATTTAAGGTAACCGGCAAAAGAATCTTTGCCACTCTTCATCTAGAAAGCAATACCGCTAACATCAAGCTTTCAATAATTGACCAATCTGTTTTTTGCTCTTTTAATAAAGCTGCAGTTTACAAGGTGCCTAATAAATGGGGGCTTCAGGGCTGGACAACTTTTGAGTTGGAAAAAGTTCCTGTTGAACTAATATCAGATGCTTTGCTCACAGCATATAATGCAGTGCTTGAAAAGAAAAAGAAATAAGTAATTTAAAATAACAGCATCATAAAATCTAAAGATGAATAAGACGATAACATTTTTCGTTTTAGTAATAGCTGTAATATATCCTTATAAAATATTGTGTGCGCAATCCAGCCATGACAAACATTGATAGCCGCAATAAAATAAGCCTGGGTGGTGAATGGAAGGTGCTCATTTACCCGACAGGTGCAGGAGAATGGCGGCAGGTGTGGACAGAAAAGAAGCCACAGAAAAAAACAGATTTTGTTGAATATTCTTTTGACGGAGGTGCTACTTTACATGTTCCGGGTGATTTTAATACACAAATGCCTGAGCTTATTTATATGGAAGGAACTGTTTGGTATAAGAAAAACTTCAGCTATACAAAGAAAGCCAATACAAGGAAGGATTATTAAAATTATTTAAGGCGATGGAAGGAATAAATAACAATTTTAACGGCCTGTATTTTGTAAGTACAGGTTTTATAAATTATTAAAAGTATGGAAAAGAAAATGTTTGGAGTTATACTTACCATTTTAGGTATTGTTGGGCTGGTAGCTGCCGCAATTAGTTTTGTAAATTCCAGTAAAGGATCTTCTCATTTTAAAACGATTGCTGTATATGGTATACTCGGTCTTATATTTTTCTTTACAGGCATTGGCCTGCTAAAAACCACTAAAGATACATCTGCATAAAAACTATTGCACCATTACAACATGATCCACATCTTTAAAAAAATATGGCAAAACTTAGTTTGGCGGCAAAAGGCGTTCCCGGTGTAAAACAAATTTCGTCTACAGATGCAGATTCATTTTTTAACCTCGTTTCTGTATCAAACTGTGTTTCCTTCCACTTTGTATCTAATACATTATTTATTACAAGACCTATCTCATACTTTGGCCTGGTATAATTTATCACGGCATCTGTAATAAAATAGCCTTTTGCAGTAAGAGTATAATCTTCATTTCCTGCACGATCTCCTACATAGCGATAACGCAGGCTTCCGTTAAAACCTTTTTTCTTTGTGAATGTGATACCTCCTGTACTGGTCCATTTAGGCGCCAATGGTATATAATCCGCTCTCTTAGCTTTATCAATTGCACGGCCATGTGCATAGTTTACATCTACATCAAAATATAAAGAAGATACAGGTTGGTAACGGCCTGAAAAATCAAAACCTACACGGCGTGTTCTGCCATTAAATTCTACAAAGCCGCCATCACCACTGTACACAAATTCCTGCTGAAGATAGATATACCAGAGCGCTGCATTTATTATAACTTTTTTTGCGGGTTTAAATACTGTACCAAGATCGGCGCTGTACGCTTCGGGCAATACTTTGTCACCATGTTCCACTACTACAACTCTCGTATCGTTTGAATGGAAACCTCTTCCTGTGGTAAGATAGAATTGTGTTCTTTCATTTACATGATAATATAGATTTAATTTCGGGCTTACAATACTGGCATTTGCTTTATAAATACCAATGCCACGAAGTGTGCTGTCACCCGCTAACTTGTTATTATATTTATGATAAAACTGATCAAACCGAAGTCCGGCATTTACACTAAAGTGCGGAGTAAGGCTAAAGGTTTCACTTAGGTATGGAGAAATGCTCAGTTGTGTAATATCGCCAAGCTTTATCTGGTTCAAAGTTATAAAGCGGTCTTTGGTATGTGACAGTTCGGAAGGATGAGTGATATCTGAGCGTACATTAACACCTGCTTCTGTGGTGAGTTTGTCACTTCCAATATATCCTGTATGCTGGTAACTTCCATTGTATCCAAACAAATCTCTTACTTCCTTTTGCCTTATTTCATCGCCATTTACAGGGTCTTCTAAAAAGAAAGTAAAGTTGGTATGAAGATCAAAATGTGAGTTAGAGTAATAAATTTGATTCTTAATAAGATCACCATTGTTAAGTGATGTAACTAATTGCGCATTGGCGTTGGTACGATAAACAAGGCCGCCTTCAAAAGGATCTATCGCTCCATAGAAACCAATAAGGTGTTCATCAACTGCACGGTCTGGTATTTGCCCTGAGGCATCCCACTTGCTCCAAAAAGTAGTAGCAGATAATATGAGCGAACTGTTCTTTGATATTCTGCCATTGTATTTGGTGAATAAATTAAACCTTTTAAAATGCTGTGGATTATCAAAGTAAGCATCAGAATACCTGTACTCAGATGCAACATACCATGATTGCTGTTTCTCCTTCGCTTTTTCATTCAGCAGGTTAAACATTCCTAAAGCACGGTAGGTGTTAAACATGCCGCCTTCCAGTTTAATTTGATTATTTGGAAGAATATTTTTCGTATTAAAATCTACAAAACCTGTTGTTGCAAAGTCACCTTTGCTTGCCGTATATGGCCCTTTTTTAAAATTTACACTTTCTATTGTTTCAGGTATTATAAAATGGCTGTCGGCAAAGCCTTGCCCATGTGCATGTGAAACCATATTTATCGGCATTCCATCAACATCTTCCCTAAAGTCAGTTCCATGGTCTGCATCAAAACCACGCAGAAATATCTGCTCTGCCTTGCCACCGCCCTGGTGCTGGCCTATAACAATACCGGGTATAATTCGCAGTACTTCCTGCGAATTATTAACGCCTCGCATAGCAATATCTGTTTTACTAATTGGTTTGTATTGATCGCCTGCATTGGCAACGATAATTACATCCTGTAATTGTATTTGCTTTTGAGATATGGCAAGTGTGTTGTTGTTTTTTAAATATGCTACGCTAAAAGTTGCGCTCCCGTAACCTATATTATTCACTATTATTGAAGCAGCAGCATCGTATTTACCTCTGAATGTGAACCTTCCTCTTGCATCAGTAACCTGCGAAATGTTGGCTGGCATTAAAGTAATGGTAGCGCCATC
>CAXSDW010000162.1:0-4982 GCA_964236235.1 uncultured Chitinophagaceae bacterium | reverse complement strand
TTTAAGAAGCAAGAAACTTTGCAAGTCGCTGAAGTAAATCTTTATGTAACATGCCAGGAACAGTTCCAATGCTGCCTGAAATATTTTGAGAAGAAACAACAGCAAGAAAAAATATTCTTATAACTGAAGTTTTATGCAATCCTGTTTGTGTGAAGATAATATCGTTCTCATTTAGTATCTCATCAACATCTTTTATGTACTGACTAATTTGTGTAGATATTCCACAAACTAAAAAATCATTGTATTTAGGAAGTCGCTTTAAAATCAAAGCAGGTCTTAATTTAGAACCTCCGCCGGATTGTGGCAAATCAATCAAAACAATATCACCTTCCTTCATTCTTATATTCCGGATTAGGTTCTTTAACTAAAGATTGATTGTATTCGGCTTCATCTGTTGAGTATGCTTTTGATAAGCCTTGCAGCGACAAATCATAAAATTCATTCCTTGAATCTTCTTCATCAATCAAAATAAGAAGCTTTACTTTTTTATTTTTTATGTCAGGCATGTCATCCAAAATGATATGACCATTCTCATCAAAGGCTGCTGAAGTTTCAATGGCTTTCATAAAAATCCTTTTAATGAAATTACAAATTATAATTTACCTATCAATATCGAACGATTAGTAGATTATATAGGTTCAATTACCTGATTGTAATCCCTTCAATAATTTAAACAATGCCGCTACATTGATTATTTCATCAATGCCCGTGAAGACCACATCATGGCAAATATGAATTTTAATATCTATCATTTTGCAGCAGAGTATGGCTTGGGCTGGGTAGTAAGTAAAAACCTGGTCGCTTACCTTAAGCACCCAAACTTATGGAGACTGTTGTTATAGATTCCGCTCTCTTACAATTAGGAGCAACAGACCTGTTGGTTGAAATGAAAATGTGGAAGGAGCATAAGGATGAATTAAAATCTGTTATGTGGATCAATTTAGTACACATAAATATTCAAACACAAAAACCAAAATCGTTCGCAGCACCTGCTTGATACTTTTAAACCATTTGAAGATCCCATAGACATAAATAAAAGTTTTGATGAACGTGTGAACCGGTTGAGGAGCAAGTGATCCTTTTGGCGAAATCTTGATGAATACATGGTAGCAGAAATTAATTAAAGCATTTGCAGGTTACTGTTTTTTTGTAAATTTATTGTATGAGCAATGCAGCCATAAGACATAAATTGTACGATTACATCCGGGTTGCGGATAATAAAAAACTTAACGCAATTTATAATCTCCTTGAAAATGAAATTGAGCAAACCAATGAATGGTGGAAAGACAAACAATTTACGCAGGAACTTGACAGCCGGTACCAGGCATTAGAAAATGGTTCAGACAAAGGAGTTACCCTTGAACAACTGGAACAATCAGTAAGCAAGCTCCGCATAAAAAAGTATGGCAAGTAATCCTGTTTACACAAGCATACTATCTACAAGAGCACAAAAGGAAATTACACAGTCATGGGAATGGTACGAAGAAAAACAGCAAGATATTGGTGATCGTTTTGTAAAAGGAAGTAATAAATAAAATCCGCCTGATTGAACAAAATCCCGAAAGTATCCAACCGTTATAAATCTTACAAAGAAGCACTTGTTCCTATTTTTCCATTCCTTATCATCTATAGACTTAATCGTAAAAAGAAATCCGTTCGAATAGTTTCAGTATTTCACACATCCTTAAATCCAAAAAAGAAATACTGATAGATACAGTCGTTATAGATCTGCTCTCTTACAATTAGGAACAACAGACCTGTTAGTTGAAATGAAAATGTAGAATGAGCGTACGAATAAATTAAAAAATCTATTATGTGGACTACTTTAGCGCACGTAAATATTAAAACACAAAAGCCCGAAAATCATTCGCACCACTTGGTTGATACCCTTAAGCCATTTGAAGATCCCGCTTGCGGAAACAAAGGATACAGAACAGAATACATATTTGCATTCGGAAATGAATTAGCATACCCGGTGGACGCAGTTGCTATCGTAAAAAACCAAATGAATTGTTTATCTCTTTTAAATAATTTTACAAAAAAGGGAGGAGTAATACAGCGACATGCCGACGGTTGTTTTTTTATAAAAAAATTTCCATCTTTCTGCATCGTAAGACCATAAAAACAATCATGAATGAATTGTTAATTGTGCCGCTTATAGTCTAACGAGGCACCTCTCATCCGGCTTCGCCGATCTCAAATATTTTTTCCTGTTCAGTAATACTGTCTATGCTGCTAAAAAAATTATCTTCAATTTCGCTTACTTCGTTATTACGTTGAATTTCTTCATCCTTAAATTTATTCAATAGCCCTTTTGCATCTTCATAGCTATCTGCCTTTCCGTGAACTATTTTTTCATTTGGGAAGCCACTAATAAAGCTTCTAATTTGGTATGGCATATTCAGGTTTGTCTTTATAATGTTTTAAAGAGTATTGTGCAATGATTTATCAGGACAAGAGATCATATAAAGCCTTCTATTCTTTTACAATTTTATAAACTACGCCTTTATTCCCTGTCTTTGTATTTAGCATTCCCATTACAAAAGGCTCACCGTCCTGGTCTACATTGAAACTGCATATTAAAAAAGGATCTGCAGGCTTATTCAATATTTTTAATGCCTGCCTTGTGCTGGTTCCCTGTTCATTTTTGGTAAGTGTAAAAAGTGATCCGTTAAAATCAGCAAATACATATTTATTTCTAAGAAATGGCATTGCCTTTCCATAATAAAAATTTCCGCCAATTACACAAATACCGTCTTTGTGTGTGTAAGTATTTATCGGTGCGATGTACACCGTATTGCTGACAGGTATCCTGCTACCATGCAGGCTGTCGCCTTCTTTTACAGGCCATCCATAATTACCACCCTTTTGAACATCATCTACTTCTTCCTGCTTTTTATCACCCACATCTCCGCCTAATAACTGGTGCGTTTGCGCATCAAAAGAGAAACGCCACAAACGGCGGAAACCTGATGCCCATATCTCAGGCCTTTTATTTTTAATTCCTACAAAAGGATTGTCTGCGGGGATCGCATAAGAGTTTTATTTACATCAATCCGGAGTAATTTCCCATAAAGCAGGTTCATATCCTGGGCTACATTTTTATAAGCACTGTCACCATGATCGCCGATGGAAATATATAAATACCCGTCAGGGCCAAATGCAATTTGTGATGCTAACTCCTGAACATCTTTCCCTTCCAGTTCAAAAACACGGTGTTCACTTTTTACATCTGCCACATCAGGATCATTGGCATTTGCAGTAAATTCTGAAACCACAAGTTTACAAATATTAGCAGTGATGGTGGTTGGTGCATTGTAGCACACATAAAATTTTTTGTTTGTTATATATTTGGGATGAAATGCCATGCTGAACAAACCTCTTGCCTCTGATGTATCTTTCTGCTCCAGTTTATTGGTTATGTCAAGAAATGGTTTTTGTTGTAATGAACCTTGTTTCCATATCCATATCTTTCCACCAAGGTCTGTGAAAAATAAGCGCTGTGTATTGTCAGGAGATACGTCCATCTGTACCGGCGACTTTATTGCAGCAGTAAACAGTTGCAGTTTCACTGATGGTGAATCTGCAGTTGCACTATTATTTTCTTGTTGATTTTTTTTACCTGTTGAGTTGCATGCGGTAGTGCAGGCAGCGCATAGAGTTAACAAATAAAGCAACCGTAAATATTTCATTAGAGATTTTTTAAATGAATAGTAAGATAAGATAAATCATCACATTAAATAAATATTGGAGTTGTCATCTTTTAATGTATGATTTTAGATGTCAGGGTAAGTGAAAAATAGTAGCAGAAGCATAATCGTTAGAGCCCGCAATGATGCAATTTTTTTTATATCCATCCGGGTATTATTTTCGCTGTTCAACCGTAAATACAAAAGTTATGTCTCAAAAGAACAAAAAACAATTCGGTGTTTGGATGGATTCACATCATGCTATAGTAGTTGGAAGAGCAAATCCGGATGTACCGGAGTTTAGTGTATTAGGTCATATAAGCAATCCTCTTGCTGAAGGCAACACCAGCGAAAAAACCGCACACAATGCAGAAAAAACGTTGCAGCACAAATATTTTAAAGAGATCACTTCTCTTATGCAAAACGCTGAAGAAGTTCATGTAACCGGTACAGGCACAGCACAGGAACAGTTAATGCATTTTATGAAAGAAACACCTCAGTTTAAAAATACGGTTACAACAGATAGCACCTCTGACAAAATAAGTGACGAAAAGCTGTTGGAATTGATTGCTGAAAAATTTAAATAATTCGGGATCAATATTTAAAATTAAAAGCTCCTTCAAAATGAAGTAGCTTTTAATTTTGTAATTTTTGATAAAGATCAATTTAAAAATCCTATTACCACATTAAACAAACCGACACCATTTTTTTGCTATTACTGCTGTGCACCTCCGGTAAGGCTTTTTACAACATCCATTATTCCACCACCTCCACCATTTGCTGGCCGCCAGTAAATTGTTTTAGCAATCCCTTACCGCTCTACATTGATTATTTCATCAATGCCCTTGAAGACACATCTTGGCAAATATGAATTTTAATATTTATCATTTTGCGGCTGAGTATGGCTTGGGCTGGTAGTAAGTAAAAACCAGATCGTTTACTTTACCCGCCTTCCTTATGAGCAAAGTAATGGCAAATCTTGCTGAATACATTGCAGCCAGTATAATTAACATCAACGCTATTTCAAACCAAACGAAAAAAGTTATCTTTATACAAATACAATTTGTATGGATATTTCACAACATATAGAAATCAATCCAAAAATTATGATGGGTAAACCTGTTATAAAAGGCACTCGTATAACCGTTGAATCACTTCTTGAAAAACTATCTTCCGGAGAAACGGAAGAAGATATTTTACTTTCCCATCCACACATTATAAAAGAGAATATCAAAGCAGCTCTTGCTTTTGCAGCACAATCTTTAAAGGGTGAAAATATTTATCCTGTCACAG
>CAXSDW010000161.1:0-5033 GCA_964236235.1 uncultured Chitinophagaceae bacterium | reverse complement strand
CCCAAACAAACAAAGCAAGACTTAAGCAGGTTGGCAAAAACGGGATTTTAATTGTAGAAAAAATAAGATCTATGAAAGAACTCTGGAACTTTTTAACTCAGATGGAAAAAAGTATTTGATTGGAGAACTTGATCTATTGCTTAGAGTAACTATTAATAATATCCTTCTGCCGTTTTTAATTGCCTGGCGCTATGCTCGTTTTTCAGGTAACTTTCAAGCGTTGTTTTTCATCAAAATGTTCTTCTTCCCGGCTTTGCATGGCTATTTTAAAAAATCTTTTTGCAACTCAGCAAAAACTCCGTCTTTACCAGGTAAGCTTTTGCCTGAACCAATTGCTCAAGGAGTTTTCTCCTTAATGCTTCATAACCGAAGTCTTCATTTTTCTTTCCTGAATGTATGATTTAATTGCCGTTAAATTAACCTTAATTTACATTCTGATTCCATTTTAATGTTTTTCATATAAATTCGCTCATAAATTTACATCTTATCCTGCAACGTTTGCTACTATTTGGTCCGCCTCTGTTCTTATATTATATGTTGCACTGTTGATGAAATATATTGTTGCTCACCTGGGTTTTAGAACTTATACTGGAGATTAATGCACAATATTTATTAACTGGATTATACTTCCGCCATTTATAATTTTCATAATCATCAATATATAAAACATGCAAACAACAACAGATAAAAAACAGCAGAGCCATTCCGATAGCCTGGATTCGGTAAAGGAAGCCATACAGGAAAAAAACCAGCTTTTTGCGGAAGCTATGGCAAAAGGCGATGCAGCAGGTGTTGCCAATTGCTATACCATTGATGCTGAGTTTATGGCTGGCGGTGCGCCTTCTGTCCAAGGCAGGGCTAATATTCTGACTGCTATAGCCGGTTACATCAGCCAGGGTTTTACGGAGTACGCAGTCATTTCAACTATTGTTTATGGCAATACTGATGTTGTTGGTGTGCAGGAAGCTTATTCACTCAGCCGGAAAGGCGGGGCTAATAAAGATGTTGGAAAATCCATTCAGCTTTGGAAGCAGGAAGAAGGCTCGTGGAAAATCTTCAGAGATTGTTTTAATTCTGATTTGGCTGCGGGTTCTTAGCTCTGTTTCTTCTCAATTTCTTCTCAATTAGAAATCGTTATAAATATAATTACCAAAACTTCTAACATGCTGCACACAGACAAACCATCTTCCATCCGCTTTGCGAAACATTTATTAGAAAACCATTTAAGTGAACCGGAAGAAACAAAAATAAAATTGGAAGGCACCGGCGCCGAAACTATTCATGCATTATTTGCCGGCACCAGAGGCGATAATTTTAAATATATGCAGGAGCTGATGCAATATGCCATACAAGGCAATATTGATTCAAGAAAAAATTATTTTCCTGATGATCCTGATTATATTGATAAAACAATTCAGGAGTCGCAAGGTTTCGTTGATACTTTAAAATGGATGGGTTATGAGTATGGTAAGCTCATCAATCAACTGAAAGGCTCCGGGGCTTTTTTCAGCGTCCGCACCATTGGGCACATGCTGTGGGACACAACGCTGCCAGGCATTTTAGGGTATTTTGCTGCATTGTTGTACAATCAGAATAATGTTGCCGCCGAAGCTTCGCCGGTAACAACAATCATTGAAATGTATGTAGGCAATGAGCTGTGTAAAATGCTGGGGTATGCCATTAACCCGATTGGGAAAAAGCCCGGAGAATTTGATATGCCTGCGGGCCAGGTAACAGGCTGGGGACACATTACCTGCGACGGCTCTGTCGCCAACTTAGAAGGATTATGGATGGCAAGAAATTTAAAGTTCTATCCGGTAAGCGTAAAAGCTGCGATAGCAGATGCAGTAAAAAATAATTCTTTCTTAGACAAAGCCAAAGATTTCCAGGTTACTTTATTAGATGGCAGTAAAAGCATTTTAATTTCCTTAGATGATTGGACTATTTTAAATCTTCCAATAGAAGAGGTGCTTGGTATGTACAATGCTATTTGCACGCAATACTATAAAACAAATGACGATAAAACAACCCAGAAAAACTATACCGAAGTAAGTGATGCCATCGCAAATTACGCGGTACAAAATATTGGCTATCATGAAATTCTTTCAAAAAAATATTTACCAACCATTACGCAAACGCCTGTTTCTCTTTGCTCTGCCACACGTCATTATTCCTGGCCAAAAGGTGCAGCCATTCTGGGCATTGGCGCCAGCAATATGATAAGCATTCAGGTAGATAAAAAGGCCAGGATGGATATAAATGATTTAAGAAAGCAATTAGACAATTGTCTTGATAATAAAATACCATTAATGAACGTAGTCGCTATTATTGGCACTACAGAAGAAAGCGCCGTTGACCCGTTGAAAGAAGTGCTTGCCATAAGAGATGAATACCGTAAAAAAGGATTAGAATTTGCCATACATGCAGATGCCGCGTGGGGTGGTTATTACAAAACAATGCTCAACAGCAATGACGAAAGCAACCCTGCTTTTTTTACAACCATCAGCGAAGAAAAAATGGTGGCGTTACCCATGAGCGAATATGTAAAGCAACAATACCTGGTTTTGCAAATGGCAGATTCAATAACCATTGACCCACACAAATCCGGCTATGTTCCCTATCCTGCAGGTGGTTTGTGCTACCGTAACTCTGCCATGAGAAATTTAGTTTCCTTTACTGCGCCGGTGGTTTATCATGGTGGCGTTGACCCCACAGTAGGTGTATATGGTGTAGAAGGTTCCAAGCCTGGTGCAGCCGCAGCCGCAGTTTATTTCAGTCATACAATGATACGCCCTAATATGGATGGATATGGCAAAATCTCAGGCGAATGTTACTTTAATGCAAAAAGATTGTATGCGGCAATGGCTTGCTTAAACATCGAAAAACTGCCTTTCTTTATTGTGCCGCTGGTACCGATACCTGCCATCCAGCAAGGCAAAAACCCCGCGGATGTGCAAAAGCAATATGAATTTATAAGAGACAGAATAGTAAATAAAACCAATGAGCAGCTGCTGGCAGATGCTGAAGCATTTGCTTTATTTAAAGAACTCGGCGGCGACCAAACCATTATTACTTATATGTATAATTATTACAACAATGACGGCAAGCCAAATACTGACATGAACAAAGTAAATGAATTGAATGACGCCATATACCGTGCATTCAGCTTTAGTGAGCAACCGGGTAAAGCAGAACATGTTCCCGAAATTGTAGTAACCTCATCTTCATTTACAAGAGGAAATTATGGCGACACATTAATGGATGATTTGCGTTTGCGCCTCGCCGTTAGCAATGGCTATGAAGATTCCATTAATTTTATTATTTCCACCATTATGAATCCCTTTCTCAGCAATACAGTAAAAGGTTCGTTTATTCCCGAGTTAATATCCATTATTATAAAAAATGTATCAAATATTGTCGCAGAAGTAAAAGCTGAACCAATACCTGTTTCATAAATTTTAAAAACAAAAACATGTTAGCGAAAAATATTTACGGAGAAAATATTGATGAAATAAAATCAAAATTTTCAAAAGCAATTGCAGACAGTTTTGCGCCTACGCTTGCCATCGTATTTTGTTCCATAGTACAAGACCGCAAAGCGCTGATTGATTTTTTTAACGAAAAAAATATAGAAGTTTTTGGCGCTACCACCGCAGGCGAAATTTTAGATGCTGAAATATTGGAACGTTCAACAGTAATCATGCTGCTGAACATACAGAAAGCGCATTACAAAATATTTTGCGAAGCGTCAGCAGATACCTATAAAGCATCCTGCAACCTGGCCCATTTTGCAAAAGATAGTTTTACCAATCCCTCCATCATTGTCATGTCGAGCGGACTTACCATTGATGCAGAAGAAATTATAAAAGGCGTAAAAGATTGTGCCCCCCAGGCGCCTTTATATGGCGGCCTTGCAGGGGATGATTTAACTATGAAAGCTTCTTATGTTTTCAGTAATGGATATGAATCATCCAACGGGTTAATAGGACTGGTGCTGGATAACGATAAAGTTTATAGTACCGGGCTTGCTACCAGCGGCTGGGATAATATTGGTGTTGAAAAAACAATCACAAAATCTTTTGGAAACATTGTATATACAATTGATGACGAACCTGCGGTAGATGTGTTTGTCAAATTTTTTCAGTTTACCGACAGCATCTATAACCGGTCAGAAATTATCGCTATGAATTTTGCCCAGTATCCTTTACAGATGAAAAAAGATAATGGCAACGTTGTATTAAGATCGCCCCTGATGGTAGATATTGACAGCCGTGCTTTAATATTTGCCGGCGGCATACCACAGGGAAGCAAGGTGCAATTTTCTGTGCCGCCGGGTTTTGATTTGATTGATAAAACCAGGGACCGGGCAAGTGTATTAAAAGATACGATTGAAAATCCTGATGCTGTTATCGTGTTTTCCTGCAAGGCAAGGCATCTGGCGCTGGGACCAATTATGGAAGATGAAGCCGGAAAATTAAGAGCCGTCTGGAATAAACCGCTGATAGGTTTTTTTACTTATGGCGAAATAGGTACTGCCGCAGACAGCGTATGCGATTTTCATAATGCCACCGCCTCGATCGTTGTACTGGCAGAAAAAAATTAAATTTATTCATGCAAGCTTATGGAGGAAGAATTAAAACAATACCTACAGTCTTTAACACTGAATGATGAAGAAAGAGAGCGTCTTTTGAAAGAATTTAAAGCCAGTCAAAAAACAATTGAGGTTTTGGAATTCAAATTCAAACGCACCCTTGTTGATAAAACAGCCATCACCAATATTCTCAACGCAAGTATTGCAGAAATAGAAAAGCAAAAAAAAATAATTGAAAATACCAAAGACGAAATTAATCGGAACCTCACGGAACTGGATGCACAAAAAAAGCTGATAGAAGAAAAAAACAGTGAGCTAAACAAACTACTGTCACACCTGAGAAAAACACAGAAGCAACTGATAATGTCAGAAAAGATGGCTTCACTTGGCGAACTCACCGCAGGTATTGCACATGAAATTCAAAACCCTTTAAACTTTGTAA
>CAXSDW010000160.1:0-5170 GCA_964236235.1 uncultured Chitinophagaceae bacterium | reverse complement strand
AGAAATCGTTTGATAATCTGTTTCTGTTTGTAAAAACTTATTCTTATCTACATATATATCGGGTGAGGCTAACGCTGTTTCAAGTACAAGCTTTTGCTGATTTAGTGCAGCAATTTTTTCTTCCAGTTGTTCAAATTGTTTTTGTGTTCTTTGATGTTCTTTTTTCAAATCTTTATCAACCGTTTTAACTAAAGCAACATCAGTGTTTTTTGTATTCTTTTCTTTTTTTTTAGAAGCAATATCTGTTGATATGATATCAATTTTATCATTGACCTGCGATGAAATATTCTGCGCTTTCCTTTTTTTCATCTCTTCCCATTCATCATAATTGCCAACAAATTCTTTTATTTTATAATCTTCTATTTCCCATATTTTATTGGCAGTCTGATTCACAAAATACCTGTCATGACTTACTAAAATATAACTGCCCTCATATTTATTTAATGCTTCAATAAGTAAATCCACAGAATGTATATCAAGATGGTTAGTAGGCTCATCGAGTAATAGAAAGTTGGCTTTACTAACAATGGTTTTAGCCAGCGCAACACGGGCTTTTTCTCCGCCACTCAATACTTTAATTTTCTTTTCTACATCATCTCCGCTAAATAAAAAACATCCTAATAAGCTTCTCAATTCAAGCTCTGTTTTACCGCTGCTGCATCTTTTCATTTCTTCTAAAACGGTGTTATTGATGTCCAATGCTTCCAACTGGTGCTGGGCGTAAAATGAATCATCAACATTATGTCCCCATATTCTTTCGCCTTCAAAAGTTTCTGTGCCTGCAACAATTCTTAACAAGGTGGATTTTCCTTTACCATTGGCCCCGATCAAACCAATCTTATCACCCCTGTTTATTTCTGCAGAAGTATGTTCAACGATTTTTACATCACCGAATTTCTTGCTTACATTTTTTAAAGTACATAAAGTGCGTCCCGGAGTTTTATCAATAGTAAAGTTTATACGCATGTTGGGCCTTTCCAGATCAGTGTTCTCTATCCTTTCAATTTTATCGAGCCGCTTTATTACACTTTGCGCCTGTGCTGCTTTTGAGGCCTTGGCTTTAAAGCGTTCTATAAATCTTTCCTGTTGCCTGATAAAGTCCTGCTGGTTATCATAGGCCTTTTTTTGTATGTCAATACGTTGCATTTTTTCCTGGTGGTAATAACTGTAATTGCCGGTATAAAAATGTAATTCCTGCTGATATAATTCAACAATTTTAGTAACCATTCTGTCTAAAAAATACCTGTCATGCGAAACAATCACTACAGCGCCCTGGTAATGCTGCAAATATTTTTCAAGCCATTCAATTGATGGAAGATCGAGGTGATTTGTGGGCTCATCAAGCAATAAAACATCGGGTTGCATTAAGATCATTTTTGCCAGCAGAACCCTCATTCTCCAGCCACCGCTAAATTCTTTATAAGGTCTTTTAAGATCTGCATTTGCAAAGCCAAGTCCCTGTAATATTTCTTCTGATTTATGGTGAATATTATAACCACCCAAAATCTCCAGTTCATGTAATTTATCAGCATATTGATGTGCCAGTTCTTCATCTGAATTTTTCTCTAATTCAATACCAATTGCTTCTATCTCTTTTTCTAATTGAAGCACTTTTTCAAATGCACCTAAGGCAACCTGCAGAATAGAATCTTCTGTATCAAAGCTTAACAAGTCCTGGTGAAGAAAGCCAATGGTTGTATCCCTGCTTTTTTCCACTGTTCCCCCAGAGGGAAGATATTGGCCGGTCAATACTTTTAGCAACGTTGATTTGCCTGTTCCGTTATAGCCGATAAGCCCGATCCTTTCATTTGGTTGTATGTGCCATGTAGCATTTTCAACAATTATTCTTGCGCCAAATTCAAACGTTACATTCTGTAATCCCAATAACATGCATTAACTTTTATGGCGGCAAAATTAAACTCTATTTATGTAAACAATCGTTAAGTATTTAGAGAGCTGGAAGTTTATGCTTTACCTTTGTGAAAAGTTTTAAAAATGAAAAAATTGTTGGCTGTCATTTTTGTAATCGTTGTAATACTTGGTATTTGGTGGATGTTTTTTAAAGTTACTTCTCACCGGAAAGCGGTTAAAGAAGAACCCATGAAAGTGCTGGGTCATTCAACTCAATTTAATAAAAGTATATCGGCTGCTATGGATAGTTATTTTGATATGAAATCTGCTTTTGTAGATGCTGATAGTGCGAAAGTAAAAGAAGCTGATAAAAATTTTTTGGTAACGGTAGATAGTATTAAAATAAATGAGATAAAACAAGACACGTCCGCTATTTACCAGTCTGCGCTGGCACAGTTAAGTGATATAAAAGCCAATGCTGCAGCTATTTCCGCAGAAAATAATCTTACAGAAATGCGCCAGGATTTTAGAATGGTATCAGAGAACCTGTATCCTTTTCTTAAGACCATAAAATATGAAGGGCCAACGCTTTACTGGCAAAATTGCCCGATGGCTTTTGGAGAAGATAAGGAAGCCAACTGGATAAGCAATACCCTGGAAATCGTTAACCCTTATTTGGGCAAAAATCATCCTCAGTATAAGAGCGCAATGCTGCATTGCGGAGAAACAAAAGATACCATTAAATAGTTGTTAAGTGTATACAAGATCATAGTTAGTGCATGTATAAAAAATTGCTGGTATTCATTTTATTTGGTTTGCCTTTCTTTTCTTTTTCTCAAAATACATTTACAATCAGTGGCTATGTAAAAGATTCTTTAAGTGGCGAAACGCTTATTGGTTCGTCCATTGCAGTAAATAATAATGCCAAAGGAATTGCATCTAACCAATATGGGTTTTACTCCATTACTTTAAAGAAAGGAAACTATGTTTTGATCTGCAGTTATGTGGGTTTTGAAACAAAAGCTGTAGAAGTTGATCTCACACACAGCCTTCTTTACAACTTTGAATTGCTTCCTAAAAATACTTCTGCTAAAGCAATTATAATCTCTGGCAGAAGGAGAGATGGTAATACTAAAAATGCACAGATGGGGAAGATAGATCTTTCCATAGAGCAGATAAAATCGGTACCATCCTTCCTTGGCGAAATAGATATTTTAAAGACTATACAACTTTTGCCCGGCGTGCGTAATGCAGGCGAAGGAAGTGCAGGAATTTACGTACGTGGCGGCGGTCCTGATCAAAATCTTATTATGCTTGATGATGCTGTTGTTTATAATACGGGGCACCTGTTTGGCTTTTTTTCCATATTTAATGCTGATGCTATCAAGAGCACTTCTTTAATTAAAGGCGGCATGCCGGCACAGTATGGCGGCAGGCTTTCAAGCGTATTGGATATAGCAATGAAGGAAGGTAATGATAAGACTTTGCAGGTTGATGGCGGCATAGGATTGATCGCTTCAAGGCTTTCCATACAAGGGCCTCTTAAAAAGGAGAAAGCTTCTTTTATTTTATCTGTAAGAAGAACTTATATTGATGCTTTGGCAAAGCCTTTTATCAGTAAGACAAGCGCCTACAGCGGCTCCGGTTATTATTTCTATGATCTTAATGCTAAAGTGAACTATAAGTTTTCCGGGAAGGACAGGATCTATTTAAGCGGCTATTTTGGCAAAGACAAATTTGATTTTGTGAATGGCAAACAATCTCTTAATGTAAAAATTCCGTGGGGAAATTCAACCGCAACCTTCAGGTGGAACCATGTTTTTACCAACCAGTTGTTTAGTAATACCACTTTAGTTTATAATGATTACAATTTCAAATTTTCAGCGAGTCAGAATAATTTTGATATCTCACTTCTTTCGGGGATAAAGGATCTTAGTGTAAAACAGGATTTCGATCTGTATCCTTTTACCAGGCATAAGCTAAAGTTTGGCGGCCAATATACGTACCATACTTTCACGCCTTCTGTTGTAAGTGGCAGGCAGGATTCAATTATTTTCAAACCCAATAATGCACAGGTTAAATATGCAAACGAAGCCGCCGTTTACATCCAGGATGATTGGGATGTAAGTAAAAGAATTAAGGTAAATGCCGGTTTAAGGTACAGTCTCTTTGAACAAATTGGCCCTTACAAAAAGTATGTAACCGATAATAATGGTAACCGCATAGACAGTACAGGTTATAATAGCGGCAAAGAAGTAAAAACCTATAGTGGCTTAGAGCCGAGGCTCACACTGCGCTACAGCATTAACGATGCAACTTCAATAAAAGCCTCTGTTACAAAAAATAACCAATATATACATTTGGTAAGTAATGCCGGCACTACTTTGCCTACCGATATTTGGGTGCCAAGTACCTATAAAGTAAAGCCACAGCAAAGCTGGTTATACGCATTGGGCTTATTTAAAAACCTTCATGATAATGATTATGAAACATCCATAGAAGTTTATTATAAAGACATGAAAAACCAGATTGAATATGAGGAAGGTTATACGCCAACTACCCTGGAAGACACTGAAAACTCCTTTACTTTTGGAAGAGGGTGGAGCTACGGCACTGAAGTTTTTATAAATAAAACAAAAGGGCGGCTTACGGGCTGGGCAGGATACAGTTTGAGCTGGACATGGCGGAAGTTTCCGCAGCTAAACTTTGGTAACAAATACCCCGCTAAGTACGACCGGCGCAATGACCTGTCTCTTGTTGGTATTTATGAGCTTAACAAAAAGTGGAAGCTATCTGCAGATTTTGTTTTTGGCAGTGGTAATGCTGCAACGCTGCCACAGCGGTTTTATATTTTCCAGGGAGTATTAACGCAGGAGTACAGCCGTATCAATCAGTATCGTTTGCCTTCTTATCATCGCTTAGATCTTTCTGCAACTTACTTTCCCAATAAGAAACCTGCGGCAAAACTTAAGAGCCAGTGGGTATTTAGTGTGTACAATGCCTACAGCAGAAAAAATCCTTATTTTATTTACTTCGACCAGGAGGGCAGCCCTTACAATGGCACCTTAAAAGTGCAGGCAAAGCAGGTATCGTTATTTCCTGTGATCCCATCTGTAACGTGGAATTTCAAATTTTAATTTGTAAGATGAGAGTGTGGTTAAATTTACGTGGTTAAATGTTCTGTTCTAAGTGAGTTGGCTCCGTAGGAGCCACCTGTTTATAGAAAAAAGGTATAAACGTATTTGTGTAGCACCGCAGGTGCTTCCTGTTTGCATAAATCATAGGTGGCTCCTACGGAGCCAAAGCTGCATTTGATGGT
>CAXSDW010000159.1:0-5270 GCA_964236235.1 uncultured Chitinophagaceae bacterium | reverse complement strand
TAATTAGTAAAAGTGTCTGCTGAAAAAATATCTAATCATGCAAAAATTCAAGAAACAAGTTGCCGGAAATTGTTACCAATTTTTCATTGTAATGAAATACAATAAAGCATATTAAGTAAAACATTAAAGGCACAACAATTGCTTTGATACAATAAAATAAACCGCACACTTAATTTGCCTGCTATGAAAAAATTTTCTTTTATTGCGTTTGCCATTTTTATTTTGAACTGCTCTTTAAAAAATAAACCGCAATCCCACTCAACACCTCCGCAGGATTGGAATATAGGTTTACAACTTTGGACATTCCGTTTATTTTCATTTCATGATGCTATTGCTAAGGCAGACAGTTGCGGAGTAAAATATATCCAGGCCTTTCCCGGTCAGGATCTTGGAGGGCCATGGAAAGGAAAGTTTGATCCTTCAATGACTACAGAACAAAGGCAGGCAGTGAAAGATTATGTAAGGAGCAAGGGTCTTATAATTAATGCATTCGGTGTAACCAACGCGGATAATGAAGAAGGCTGGCGAAAGCTCTTTGATTTTGCAAAAGATATGGGCATATCTCTTATTGTTGCAGAGCCAAAAGATGACCAATGGGATTATGTAGACAGGCTGGCCGGAGAATATAAAATTCCTGTTGCTATTCATGATCATCCAAGGCCAAGTCATTACTGGAATCCTGATTCAGTATTACTTGCAATGAAGGGTCATCCAAACATTGGCGCCTGTGCTGATATTGGTCATTGGGCCCGCAGTGGTTTAAACCCGGTGGATTGTATGAAAAAATTAAGCGGGCATATCTTGAATGTTCACTTTAAAGATATTACAACATTCAATAAAACAGATGCTGCTGATACAATTCCGGGAAGAGGTGTTATTGATTTTGCCGCAGTGTTAGAGGAATTAAAACACCAAAATTATAAAGGCACTTTTAGTATCGAGCATGAATCTAACTGGGAGAACAACGCAGGTGATGTAATTGAAATAATACAATTTTATCATCAGCAGGTAGAGGCTTTAAAATAAAACTGCAGGTGTGATATTATCTTTTTTTTCAGCTAAATTCTCTTTCGAAAGACTCAATAATGCTGTACTTAAATTGCAATTAAGTTTGTAAGGCTGGTTATCTTTATCCGTAATTAACCATATGAACAGAATTGACCGCTTGGCTGCTATTGTTATACAGCTTCAATCCAGGCGGCTTGTTAAGGCACAACATATTGCTGAAAAATTTTCTATAAGCCTGCGCACTGTTTATCGTGATATTCATGCTTTGGAAGAAGCCGGCGTTCCTGTGATAGGTGAAGCCGGCGTGGGTTACAGCTTGGTAGAAGGCTACAAACTGCCGCCTATAATGTTCAACAAGGATGAAGCCTCAGCATTGTTGACAGCTGAAAAATTAATACAATCCAAAACAGATATAACCACCTCTAAGCATTATACTTCTGCACTGGATAAAATTAAAGCAGTACTGCGCCTTGCAGAGAAAGATCATATTGAAGAAATCAATGAGCACATTGCTGTAGTAACACATCCTGCAATAGTGCATCAGCCGCCGTCTGAATTACATCTTCAGCCTTTACTTAAAGCCATTGCTGATAAAAATGTAATTGAGATCAGCTATACTTCTATTGAAAAAAATGAAACACTCATGCGAAAAGTGGAGCCTGTCGGCATATATTATCTTGGCAGTCATTGGCACCTTATCGGTTTTTGTTATGTAAGAAATGATTACCGGAATTTTCGTACTGATAAAATTGACAGCGTAAATTCTACTAATGAAATAATAGCGCAAACGCATCCGCCATTACAGAGTTTCATTAACAAATTATCCGTTGAGCGCCAGTTGCAAAAAATAGTGATAGATGTAGAACCGGGTATAATTAAATATTTTGGCGACCAAAAATATTACAACGGTTTTGTGAAAGAGGAAAACGCCGGAGATTATATACGCATGACTTTTTTAACCGGATCATTGGCAGGTTTTGCCCGTTGGTTTATGTTGTTTGGCGATAAAGCAAAAATTACAGAACCTTCGGAACTGAATGACATGGTAGTACATTTAGCCGGAAATATTTTAAAAAAAGTTGAGGAAAACAAAATGCTGCTGACATAGGGTTGTCATAAAGGCTACCTTACTTTGTAATTAAAACAAAACTATGACATTTATTGAATATTTTAAGAAGCAATTTATTGAGGAAGGCGCTGTTACACGCAAAATGCTGCAACGTGTTCCTGATGACAAATTCGATTATAAACCTCATGAAAAAAGTATGGACATTAAGCGGCTAACAACACATATTGCTGATTTGCCAGGCTGGATACACATGACATTTACAACTGATGAACTTGATTTTGCAAAGCCTTATGATCAACCTCAAATCAACAATAATGCTGATCTTATGGCTTACTTTGAAAAACGCTATAACGATGGCCTGTCAACATTTGTACCTGAAAATGAAATGGTATTAGATAAACCATGGGCACTCAGAAATGGCGATACAATATACAGCACCGATCCCAAAATAGAAATCATAAAAATGTCTCTGAGCCAGCAAATACATCACCGTGCACAATTGGGTGTTTATTTACGCTTACTCAATATAGCGATACCTGGCAGTTATGGCCCGAGCGCTGATGAAAATAATTTTGCCTCATAAGTTTTAAAAAGGTGACGGACTTACAGACGTCCAGCCGCCGTCAATAACAAGGCTTTGTCCTGTTATGTGTTTTGCTTTGTCAGATACAAGAAATAAAGCCGCATTTGCAATATCAGAAGAAAAAGCAGGACGGCCCATAGGCGTAAGTTTCGACCATATACTTTGATACGTTGGATCTTGCTGAGTTCTCTCAGTTAAAGTAGCGCCGGGTGCAATAGCGTTTACGTTTATCTTATAAGGCGAAAGTTCTATCACTAAATTTTTCGCAAGCATTTCTAATGCCGCTTTGCTCATGCCATATGCTGCCAAATCTTTATGAGCCTGGTGGCCGGTAACCGACGACATGAATAAAAGCGAACCACCACTCTCCTGCTGCTTCATTTGATTAGCCGCAGCCTGCGCTAAAAAGAAAGTGCCGCCAAGATTTACCTGCATCACCTTAAAAAAAGATTCAGGTGTATAAGTAAAAAAATCGCCGAATAAAGTGATGCCCGCATTGGCAATTACAATATCAAGCCTGCCAAATTCTGCTACAGCGGTTGACACCATTTCATTTATAAATTTGAGATCGCCTGCATCTCCTGCTAAAGCAATGCTGCTGACATTTGTTTCTTCATTAATCTGCCTGCCGGCTGATTCTGCTAAGGCAATGTCAATGTCATTTAAAATTACATTAGCTCCTTCTGATGCTAACAGCCTGCATATTTCATACCCGATGCCCTGGCCAGCGCCTGTTACAATAGCTACCTTTTTATCAAAAAAATTTGTACTCATTAAGTTGAGTTTAATGCGAGTCCTTAGATACTTTACTGCCGGACATGCCTTTCAAAAAATCCATATCAGCGCCAAGATGTGCCTGTTCTACATGATTAATATATAAGCTTACATATCCTCTGCAAGTAATTGATTCCGTTGGTGTAAAGTTTTTCTTTCGTTGCGCTAATTCCTCATCGCTGAGGTGTACATGTAATGATCTTGCATCAACATCAAGTGTAATAAGATCGCCGGATCGCAGCACACTAAAATTACCGCCGCAGGCTGCTTCCGGTGAAGCATGCAACACCACAGTTCCAAACCCGGTACCGCTCATTCTTCCGTCTGAAATACGTACCATATCAGTTATTCCTCTTTCCAATAATTTCTTTGGTAAACCCATATTACCTACCTCAGGCATGCCTGGATATCCCTTTGGTCCTACATTTTTAAGCACCAATATATTTGTTTCATCTACCTCAAGGTCTGCATCATCTATCCTGTTTTTATAATCATCAATATCTTCAAATACAACCGCTTTACCGGTATGTTTCATAAGTGAGGCACTGGCAGCAGAGGGCTTGATGACTGCACCATTTTCACAAAGATTTCCTTTTAAAACTATTACTCCGGATACCGGGTTGAAAGGAGCATCAACGGTAGCAATTACTTCGCGGTTATGGCATTCACTGCGCTCATAATTTGTGCTGATTGTTTTTCCATTTACTGTAATACAATCCTTATGCAGAAAACGATCAAGTTCTTTCATTACGGCCGGAAGACCTCCTGCATAATAAAGATCTTCCATAAAATATCTTCCGGAAGGTTGCAGGTTGGTAATAAGAGGAACATTGGAAGCAATATCATTAAAATCATCAAGCGAAAGATCAACGCCAATTCTACCGGCGATGGCTAAAAGATGTATAACAAAATTGGTTGAGCCGCCGATGGCAGCATTGCAAATTATAGCGTTTTCAAAAGCCTGCCTTGTAAGTACATCAGAAAGTTTAATATCTTCCTTTATCATATCAACGATACGCAAGCCGGATAACTGCGCCAGTACTTTTCTTCTTGCATCTGCTGCTGGTATGGCAGCATTGCCGGGCAAAGAAATACCTAATGCTTCCACCATGCAGGCCATTGATGATGCTGTGCCCATTACTGCACAGTGGCCATGACTCCGGCACATGCTTCCTTCTATAGTAAGCAATTCTTCCTGCGTTATTTTTTCTTCCCTCACCGCGTCATGATAACGCCACACATCACTGGTACCTATAGAAGTACCTTTATGTCTTCCCGTCAACATTGGCCCACCGGAAACAACGATTGCAGGAAGGTTTACGCTGCAGGCTCCCATCACTAAAGCAGGTGTTGTTTTATCGCATCCGCAAAGTAATACTACTCCATCAAGAGGATTGGCACGGATTGATTCTTCCACATCCATACTTACCAGGTTTCGATACAGCATAGCCGTAGGCTTCATCAGCGTTTCACCGAGCGACATTACGGGGAATTCCACGGGAAAGCCGCCTGCCTCATAAATACCTTTCTTTACAGATTCCGCCAGTTCTCTGAAATGTGCATTGCACGGTGTTAATTCAGACCAGGTATTACAGATACCGATTACGGGTTTATTATTGAATTCATAATCAGGTATTCCCTGGTTCTTCATCCAGGCACGGTAGATGAACCCATCTTTACCGGTTCGTGCAAACCAATCAGCGCTTCGTAGTTTCCTTGTCAAAATTTTATGATTTAAAATAATGTCTTTGAGTATCTGCTTATAATTCTGCAGAGAATACTGCTTTTACAATAACGTATTAAACACTCTTAAAGCTAAAATAATATATTTATGTA
>CAXSDW010000158.1:1659-5315 GCA_964236235.1 uncultured Chitinophagaceae bacterium | reverse complement strand
CCGATGATTGCGCCATATAAATTAGCGATTTTGCCATTGGTAAAAAAAGATGGGCTGCCTGAAATTGCAAAGCATGTAATGAATGACTGCAAATCTTTTTTCCATTGCTTTTATGAAGAGAAAGACAGCATTGGCAAGCGTTACAGGCGCATGGATGCAATCGGAACTCCGTTTTGTGTAACCATAGATCATCAAACTAAAGAAGATAATACTGTTACAATCCGATACAGAGATACAATGACGCAGGAAAGAATTGCATTAACTGATGTAAGAAAAATTGTGATGGAAAAAATTAGCTAAGGTGTCAGGCCACTCCAGTGGCCAGACACCTTAAAAAGAAATGAATGATAAAAACATCATATCGCTCATACAAAAATATCAAAAGCTTGAGCTGTCAAAAAATATTGATTTTGATAAGTTCAATCAATATGCAATTACACATCATTCAACTACAATTGAAGGAAGCACACTTACTGAAATTGAAACCCAACTTTTATTAGATGAAGGTATCACGCCAAAAGGAAAACCTTTGCTGCACAGCCTTATGGTACAGGATCATTATAAAGCCTTGCTTTTTATTATAAATGCTCAAAAAGAAAATGAGCCAATCACTTCTGAATTTATACAACAAATAAATGCAGCGGTGATGAAACAAACCGGAACTGTTTACAACACTGTTTTTGGTGAAATAGATAGTTCAAAAGGAATGTCCAGGAAAGGAAATGTGAGTGCAGGAAACAGGTATTTTGTGAGCTATGATAAAATTGAAATGCTGGTAAAAAAACTTTGTGAAAAGATCAATGAAAAAATACATAACAACGCTGTAATTGAACAGTTAAATACTTCAATTGATGCACATTTTGACCTGGTAACTATTCATCCTTTTTATGACGGCAATGGCAGAACCAGCCGTCTTCTTATGAATTATTTGCAATTACATTATCAACTGCCGATGGCTATAGTTTTTAAAGAAGATAAAGCAGAATATTTTGAAGCGCTTGAGCAAACGCGGCAACATGAGAATATTAATATTTTCAGAAACTTTATGTATCGCCAATATTCCAAATATTTGCAACAGGAAATTACAAAGCATGAAGAGTTACAAAGACCTGATGTTAATAAGGGTAAAGGATATTCTTTAATATTTTAGAGTTGAAGTTTTAAGACCTTGAAGGTTTTAGAAACCTTCAAGGTCTTAAAAGAACTATTGTACAACAGTTAATAAAAAAACAGACTTTTTCATTGCCTGTATTTTGTATGGAATATTTTCATGAACAATCACCAATTCGTCTTTCTTAACCACGGTTGTTTTATCATCAGCATATACTTTTATCTTTCCTTTAATAATTTGAATGCTTAAAATATTCTCAGGGTGTTCTGTATGCATCTCTGCGTCTTTATGCAAGGCAACAATGACTATTCTTAATTTATCACTTTTAAACACCGCTATTGCGTTACGGTCATTTTCATCCCAGGCCTTTTCACTTTTTAGTTGCTCAATATAATTTGCGATATCAATAAGCACTACAGGCGCATCAATCGGGCGTTCACCTTCCGGACGATTGATTGTTGATTCATTATGTTTCTCTTCCATACTATATTAATGTATTTATATTTTAGAATAAATTTATCATTTGTTTTAACCTCCTATTGATCGGGTTTTTATCCATATAATTCAAGATGGATTGCTTTTCTATCATAGCCTAATTCTATAATTCTGCGTTTAGCCTCATCCACCATAGCTTTCCAGCCGCACAAATAAAAATAAGCAGCAGGCAATAGTGTATTGTCATTTAAATCACACTTACCTTTTTTACAAAGCTCTTCATATATAGCATGAACATATCCTTTGTAGCCATCCCATTCCTCACGGCTCAATGTCGGCAAAAATTTAAAGCCGTCTAATGATTGCTGAAGCTCACGCATTTCATTATGATACAAAAGATCTTTGGTGGTACGGCAACCAAAAATGAGGTAAATATTTTTATAAGAAATATTGTGCAACTTAATATAATTAGCCATACTTCTAAAAGGCGCAATGCCGGTACCGGTACATACAAAAAACATATCTCTGTCAATCACCTGGGGCAAAGTAAACACACCTTGTGCGCCACGAAACGTAAGCTGGCTGCCTTCTTTCACTTCATTAAATAAATAAGTAGTTCCCAAACCTCCTTCGAGAAAAACAATTAATAATTCAAAAACATTGGTTTCATCAGGCCAGCTTGCTATTGAATAACTTCTCCAGCGTTTATTTTTTTGCTCGTGAATCGGCAGATCAAGCGTTACGAATTGCCCGGGCTTAAAATCAAATTTTTCAAGTTCATTAACCTTAATAAAATAACGCTTTGTATTATAAGTTTCATCCAGAATATTAATCACCGTTCCGGTACGCCAGGGCTCTACAGGCATAATTTAAATTTGATGAAAATTACAAATGTAAATTGTAATAGTAAAAAAAACCTCACGTAAACTCATTTAGGAAAAGCCAATACCGTTAAAAAGATTTAAGCCCTATAAGGGCTTTTCTGTTTATAGAAAGCACAATCCATTAAATAATTCGACTCCGCAGGAGCCGCCTATAACTTTAATCTTTGGTAAGAGGAAGCACCTACGGAGCTTTTATTATATTTAATTTTTTACTATAAACTGGTAGCTCCAAAGGGAGCATATTTTAACGACATTATCTAAGGAAAGAAACGGAGAATTAAGTTTAAATTTATAAGGCTCTTTCTATAAACAACCACACCTCTTTAAATAATAATTATTAGGAACAAAGTTGATGGCAACTTAACTTTGCAAATCTTACAAGTTTTGGGCGAATGAATCTTGATGTGTTGTTGAATACTTATTTAAATGACCCCCGCATTTTTAAAATTGCGGAGAAAATAGTATTGTCTCAACCACAAAAAATTCATTTAAAAGGCCTGCAGGCAAGCGCTCCGGCATTTATAGTAAGTGCAATTCTCAATCTTCCTTTGGCGTCACAGCTTAATCATCTTATTATTTTAAGAGATGCAGAAGAAGCTGCTTATTTTCAAAATACACTTGAAAATATCACCGATGCATTGAACATATTTTACTTTCCTTCCTCATTTAAAAATAATAAAAATTACAGCTTGCTCAACAGCAGCCATGTAATGCTAAGAACTGAATGTCTTACCAAATTTGCTAATCCGTTAAGCATGGGAAGAGTGGGCACAATTGTTACTTATCCCGAGGCTTTGTTTGAAAAAGTTGTGCTTTCAAAAACACTTTCATCCAACATAATTTCTTTTAAACAAGGAGAAAATATTGATGTAGATAGTATTCTTTCAAGGTTCATTAATTATGGTTTTTCAAGAACTGATTTTGTTTATGAGCCGGGACAGTTTGCGGTTCGTGGAGGAATACTTGATATTTATTCTTTTGGAAATGAAAAGCCTTATCGTATTGAATTGTTTGGAAACGAAATTGACAGTATCCGCATCTTTGATCCTGAAACTCAATTGAGTGAAAGAAAGCTTTTGCAGGTAAATATTATTCCAAATATCGAAACACAATTTGAATCAGGAGAAAAAGTTTCATTGCTTAATTTTTTACCTGAGAACACAGTTATATGGACAGAAGACTGGGAATTTATCAAAAGTAAAATTGAGCAACAGGAAGAAGATCTA
>CAXSDW010000158.1:0-1559 GCA_964236235.1 uncultured Chitinophagaceae bacterium | reverse complement strand
TCAATTCGTCCGCAACCTGCGCTGAACAGGCAATTCAACTTACTTATTCAAAATTTAAAAGAGCTCGAACAAAAAAAATATAACATCTTCCTCTTTGCTGATAATCCAAAACAATTAGAAAGACTACACATAATATTTACTGATCTTAATGCAGAAATTCAGTTTACGCCTGTTCCTGCATCTATCCATGAAGGCTTTATTGATGATGATAATAAACTGGTTTGTTACACTGATCACCAGATATTTCAACGTTATCATAAATACAGAGTAAAGCAGGCTTTTAGTAAGAATAAGGCGCTTACTTTAAAGACACTTCGTGAGCTGCAGCCAGGAGATTATGTGACACATATAGATCATGGAGTTGGCGTGTTTAGCGGGTTACAGAAGATTGAAGCAAATGGTAAAACGCAGGAAGCAGTAAGAATTGTTTATAAAGACAATGATCTTTTGTATGTAAATATTTCATCGCTGCATAAGATAAGCAAGTACAGCGGCAAAGAAGGAAGTGTGCCGAAAATGAATAAGCTTGGCAGTGATGTTTGGAACAAATTAAAAGATAAAACAAAGAAAGAAGTAAAAGATATCGCATCAGACCTAATAAAGTTATATGCCCAAAGAAAGAGCTTAAAAGGCTTTGCACATTCGCCGGATAATTACATGCAAACAGAGCTTGAAGCATCCTTTATTTTTGAAGATACGCCCGACCAAAGCAAGGCAACTGTTGATGTAAAAAAGGATATGGAAAAGCCTTCGCCGATGGATAGATTAATTTGCGGCGATGTTGGTTTTGGTAAAACGGAGATTGCAATAAGGGCAGCTTTTAAAAGTTGCTGTGACGGCAAACAGGCTGCAGTGCTCGTTCCTACTACAATTTTGGCTTACCAGCATTATAAAACTTTTGGTGATAGATTAAAAGATTTCCCTGTAACTGTTGATTATATAAACCGCTTTAAATCGTCAAAAGAAAAAAAAGAAACTTTACAAAAATTAGCAGAAGGAAAGATTGATATAATCATCGGCACACATGCCTTATTAAGCAAAGATGTAAAGTTTAAAGACCTTGGAATAATGGTAATTGATGAAGAACAAAAGTTTGGTGTAGCATCAAAAGAAAAATTAAAACAGATAAGAACAACTGTTGATTCATTAACATTAACTGCAACCCCAATTCCACGAACATTGCAGTTTAGTTTGATGGGCGCAAGAGATCTTAGTATTATAAATACACCGCCGCCAAACCGCCAACCAATACAAACTGAAGTGCAGGTTTTCAACCAGGAAATTATCCGTGAAGCAATTTATTATGAGACAGAACGCGGAGGCCAGGTATTTTTTATTCATAATCGTGTTCACGGATTGGCTGAAATGAAAGGTTTGATACAAGGTTTATGTCCTGATTTAAGCATTGCTTTTGCTCACGGGCAAATGGATGGCGACCAGTTAGAGAATACCATTCTTGATTTTATGGATAGAAAGTATGATGTGCTTGTTTGCACAAATATTGTAGAAAGCGGTGTTGATATTGCCAATGTAAATACGATAATTGTAAATAATGCACA
>CAXSDW010000157.1:0-5551 GCA_964236235.1 uncultured Chitinophagaceae bacterium | reverse complement strand
CCGCTTTACAGAAAGAGCAGCAAGGAATTAAGCCGGTAAAAAATTATGCAGCAGCATTTAAATCAAGAGCTGTTATTTTACTTTGCCTGCAATATGCTTTGTGGAGCATTGGCGTATACGGGTTTGTAATGTGGCTTCCATCAATAATTAAAGCGGCGCCTCAAATGAGCATTGTGAGAACAGGATGGCTCTCTTCTCTTCCCTATGTATTTGCCGTAATTGGTATGTTAACCGCTTCTTACTTCTCTGATAAAACATTAAACAGGACAGCATTTGTATGGCCATTTCTTTTAATTGCATCGCTTGCATTTTATGGATCATACTTAATTGGTACAAGTAATTTTTGGTTATCGTTTGTGTTGCTCATTATTGCAGGAACGGCTATGTATGCCCCATACGGGCCATTCTTTGCAATAATAACAGAAATTTTACCTGGCAATGTTACCGCAGGAGCTATAGCGCTCATCAATAGTTTAGGAGCATTAGGTTCGTTTGCCGGATCGTACATGGTGGGTTATTTAAATGGAACTACAGGTGGTTTCAGTGCCTCTTATATTTTCATGTCTGGCTCATTATTTCTTTCAGCCATTTTAACTATTGTTGCTGTAAAAAATAGTACTGCTGTACACAAACAAAAATTAGTTGAAGAGTTAGCATAAGATATCATTTACGGATTTTTAATAATGCTCTTAAAATATTAAAATGAAAAAGTCAATCTTATTTTTTTTAACCTTGCTTGGATTTTCAATCAGTTTACATCTTGTTGCACAAACAACTTCAAAAGAATGGACAAAGCATCAAATAAAAAAATGGTTTAAGAAAAAAGAATGGCTTGAAGGATTACCATTGCAACCACATAAATCAATAAACAAAAAAGAATTTGCCCGCCAGTATGATCTTAATAAAAATTATTGGGACAAAGCTTTTGCATTTTTAAAAGAACATGATCTGCAAACGCTTGCTGCCGGCAGATATTCAGTTGATGGTGAGAATGTTTTTGCCATTGTAACTGAAAACCCAACAAAGAATTATGACAGTACAAAATGGGAATCACATCTCAAATACATAGACCTGCATTCTGTAATTTCCGGTGAAGAAAAAATTGGTGTTTCACCAACAACGAAACTCACTGTTACGATGCCTTATGATGCTGCCAAAGATTTAATTAATTACTCTGGTAACGGAAAATTTTATACCGCTGTACCGGGAACTTTTTTTCTTTTTTTTCCTTTAGATGGACACAGGCCTAATATAACTACAGGTGGCAATAAAGCAGATAAGAAAATTGTAATAAAGATTAAGTATGCGGAGTAATCTTATTGAGGCGGATTGCGATTAATGTATTTTCTTCTTGCCGGATCGCCAAAGTTCATATCTTATGAATATTTGCAACGAAGTATTTTTTTCCTCACGTTGTTCTTCGCCTGGCAATTGAAATTTTAAATACGGTTGTAATCCAAAAGAAAACCGTACTCCTGCAGAAAACCGTTTCCATTGATATTGTGTTTCTATAAGCGCCTGCATGTATGATTTTTTAAAATTGCTGTCAGCTTTTTTTTGCTGTATTAAACCGCTGCTTATTAAAGAATCTGTTTGTGTTATGGTATTACTTTTATGAACTTCCTGCTGTACAAGTGCGCTGCTAAATTGATTAAATGTAATGCCTGCGCCAACTGAAAAACCCGGCAACACAAAGTAGTTAAAGCTTACAGGAACCTGGTGATAAAAAGTCTTTTTTACGTTGCTGTTTGTTGATGTAATTGTAGAGCTAGAAGTATCAATAATTTTACTTTGCCGAAATAAAGTTTCCCTGGTATACTGCGGCGCTCCATACCTGAACTCTGATTGTATAAACCATTTTTTATTCTTGTACATGCGCACATAAACGGAAGGTATATAATCTGCAATAGAATTTTTTCTGCCCAAAGAATTATACAAATTGAGTTTTTGCCCGGCTATAGGTAATAACTGGTGAAGGCCAAGTCCGGCAGCAAAGTAAATGCTCTTTTGTTTTGGAAAATCTTGCTTATTACTTTTCACATTCTCACTGGTATCTGTTATCTTCTTTTTAATAGAATCCAGCACCAACTTCCGTTTCAAGTAAATACTATCAATATTTTCTTTCGCTGGATCGTGATGCAGTTTATCAATCTGCTCTGCATGTTTTGTATCGCTGATAGCACTGTCAACCACATTGCCCGGAGCTACCATATTTATTTTTTGCTTTATTTTTTTAGAATAAGGTTTATGCTGATAATTATTTTGAGCTGTTAGATTATTGTTGGGTCTCTTATAAAAATTATTCTTTCGCTTATGAATCTTTAAAGGTTTTCGGTGTTCATTATTCCTGTAATAAATCGATTTCTTTATTGATACTTTTTGTTTGCTTACAGTATCGTAATTAGTTCTTGAACCTGTAAAATCTTTTTCATTTAACGAATCATATCTGAAACTTTTCTTGTTATCTATATCATTTGCGGGTGATGTTTTATCACTCTTAATTATGGTATTATTCTGATGCTTTTTATTTTCGATACTATCAGGTCTTACCTGCTCTTTTTTATATTTTTGATGAAACCATTTTGCAGGATCAGCAATAAACAAAAAAGCAATTATAATTAACACCAACACAAATCCATAGCAGCCACAACGCCTTAATAACGGCGGAATTATTGGTTCGTCTTTCTCCTCTTTCTCAAGCCTGCGTCTCATATCTTCCCATGCAGCATCCTCATCAGCAAGCGGCAGATCATTTAACCGTTTTAATAATTCATCCTCATATGGTAAACGCTCATTCATCTGTTATTTCTCTTCATTTATCATGATTTGTAATTTTTTTCTGGCATCGCTTACATGCCATTTACTTGTGCCTTCGCTTATCTTCAAAAGCGATGCTATCTCTTTATGACTATAACCTTCAACTATAAATAAATTGAAAACAGCCTGCGTTGCAGAAGGTAATCTTCTTATAAAATCAAGTAATTGGGCAGAAGCTAATTTTGAAATTATCTCAGGTGCTATCTCTGCTTCTGTGAGTGATGTAAGCGCCTCTGGTTGTACATTTCTTTCATTTAATTTAACCCGATCAAGACAGCTATTTATAATGATAGTGCGTATCCATGTATAAAGGTTTGCACGTTGCGGATCGTAATGTTGGATGTTTTTAAAAACCTTGTAAAAGCCTGTGTTCAATGCTTCCATTGCATCCATATCACTTTTTGTGTAGCGAACACAAAGGTTCATCATTGCCCTGTAGAAGCTGCGGTAAAGTTGTTCCTGGGCTTGCCTGTTACCAGCCTTGCAGCCAGCTAAAAAATCTGTGTTTTGTTTTTCGTTTATCAAAAAAGATAAATTGCTTTACATTGCCTTTAAACTTAACTCTTAACTCTGATTTTTTATTTTTAACTAATTATTTTTTCTAATACGAAATGAACATTTAATATCATGTTTAACTGATAAAGCTAATGAATCATTAAACTTTCCTGCAAAATTTCCTTCGTAAAATTCCCCAATATTTTGGGGGAAGGATGTTATAGTAACATTAAACGGCTTGACAAGTATCGTACTGTTATAAGCTATAACATTTATCATGTTTAAGGGATAAACACCAGCTATTCCGTCTCCGGTAAAAGCGAAAGTTAAAAAATTATTGGCCGAATGCTTACCCAGAACAGATGTATATAGTAATGCACCAAAACCAGCATAGGTATATGCATTAAATGAATCATTAGCAGCATTTGATATTACATAATCTTTGTTATCAAGTGTATAATTAATAAACTCCGATGAAGATATTCCACATGCTGTAACATCACCTGCGTCAGTTATTTGCGGAATAAGTGTAATTGTTTGCAGCGTTCCCTGCTGCCGGGTTGTTTCATCAACACCAATAATGCTGCATGTTTCTGCCATTACTGAACAGGTAAAAAAGCTTGTTATAAATTCACCATTAGCATTTGTATTTAAATTATAAACCATATTATTAAAATATAATATTGCATATCCGTTAGAAACAGGTGTACTGCTGCAGGATACTAATTTACCTTTAATGGTAACAAGAGAAGGTGTAGAGTTAGAAATTGATATACTACCCAAATCTGTGTTTTGCGTAAAAGGCCCGATGTTTTTAGAATAGGCAACCTTGTAACACTCATCATACACTTCAAGCACAAGATTTTCATTGGCAGGTATAATACCACTTACCTGGCCCAATGAATCTGTATAGCCATGTGCATATCCGTTTGTATCATTTGCAAGCCTCACAGTCACATACGTATTTGTCAGGCGCACATCATCTGAAGTTTTAAAAGTAGCTGTAAAACTTATTCCCGGTAAGCTTATATCACAATTCCAGTAAGAAAAATGTTTTACATCTCCTACATAAGTGTTTCCAATCTTTTTTGCCGTTCCCTGTTCTTTCCAGATTCCTGTATGCTCATCAATATACCACAAGCTTATTGTTGCAGGCGAAGATGAAAGTTTAGATAACGGTATTGGAATGGTAAGAGTTGCTGTACTGCCAGGCTTTATTTGCAACTTTTCACCGGCAGAAGATTCCAGTTCCACAGCAAGCATTCCATAAGAGGAAAGCACAACTCTTTTGTTGTCTTTATCATCACCCATAAAAGAGCCCGGAACGGTTTTACCTATGTCGTTTGAAGTTGGGTCAATAAAGGCAGCATATACGTTTATGTTTCCGCTGTAAGCTGCGCCTGTAGCCGATGTCACACTGTTTGATGATAAAGCAATCTTAGCGCCGTTTGATAATGTAACATTGCCGCCAGCCGTAGCATCGGCCGTGCCTGCCAGCGATTTTTTTATCAATTTTATAACTACCTGGTTTACTCCGGAGGTTGCTTTAAAAGTTCTGAAAGATTTAAAATATCCGGGTTGTTCTGCTATAATGAGAGATGCGTTTTTATCAAGAATTGCGTCAATGATCCGGAAGTAACCACGGGAATCGGTGATAGTGATTTTAGTTCCAGCAGAAATTTTTACACCAGTTGCAGGCTGATCATTTTCATCCAAAACATTTCCCTGTAAAGTTGAAATGATTGGCGAAGATTGATTGTTTGTTTGTGAAGGAAATGGATTGTCGTTGCTCAGTTCCTTTTGACAGTTTATAGAAATAGTTGCAATAACGATAACCAGTATTACATGATAAATTCTTTTCATTGAAAGTAGTTTTATTCATGTACTGGTATTGTGGAGAAAAGGTTGGGTGGGTGAAGTATTGTGTTTGATTGTATATAAGCTGCACTAAATCTGGCTGTTTACAATAAGATATGAAAAGTATTACACCATATTACATACTATATATCAAATTTCAAATTGCTCTTTTGAAACAAGAGATTGACGGATGATTGACTGTAAGGTACCAATCTTAGTTTCCGGATGGTTTGGAACAGGGACGGTTACTGTCTGTTATCACTTTTCCTTTGCATTATTATGTGACTTCCTTTTTGCCGAACCTGTATAAATCAAGTAGCAGAAAGGATTTTGCAAACTTGTTTACCTGAAAGTATTTTAAGCTTACCCAATTGCTATTTGC
>CAXSDW010000156.1:0-5656 GCA_964236235.1 uncultured Chitinophagaceae bacterium | reverse complement strand
TTATTTTGCCTTCATCAATCAACTGTTGTATAAATGTTGCATGATGAATCACTTCGTAATTACCTCCAAGCTCTGGATATTCATTCTTTAAAATATTAAAACAATGCGGACATGCAGTTACTATTTTTTTTATTCCATAACCATCAAGCACCTGGATATTTTGGTATGCCATCATCTGAAACATAAATTCATTTCCTGCACGCCTCGCAGGGTCTCCGGTGCACATTTCTTCTTTGCCAAGAATGGCATATTTTATCCCAACCTTAAATAAAATTTGTGCAAATGCCCTGGTAATTTTTTGTGCTCTCTGGTCAAAACTTCCGGCGCAGCCAACCCAAAACAACACTTCCGGAGATTCGCCTGCAGCCATCATTTCAGCCATGCTCGGTACATGCATACTTTCTTGTTTATTATCAAAATTAAAATTACAACAAACAAACCTGATAAGATTATTACCGTAGTTTAAGACTTAGTTTTGGTGCTAATTTTAACTGAGTGAAGCGATTTGTAAAAAAGATTTTTGATTGGGAGCGATGGCCTTTTAAATTGTTATATGCACCTGTAGCGCCTGTGTGGCTTTGGTATATTATACGTTCCGGCGAGGTTTGGTTTTTTACACCAAGCAATCCGAAGCTGACTTTTGGAGGTATGGAAGGCGAACCTAAAAAAGAGATGTATGATCTGTTGCCAAAGCATTTGTATCCGGCAACTGTAAATATAAATCCTAACCAAAGTTTTGAATTTTTTAGCGAACAACTCTTGAAGCAAAATATACGTTTTCCATTGGTGGTGAAACCGGAGATTGGTGGGCAGGGAATTTTATTCAGGAAGTTTGACAATGAAGAACAGCTTAAAGAATATCATAAAAAAGTTCCGGTTGAATATATCATCCAGGAACTTATACATTATCCGGTAGAAGTAAGCATTTTTTATTATCGTTATCCTGATAAACAAAAAGGTGGCATTACCGGTTTTTTGCATAAAATTCCATTGCAGGTTATTGGTGATGGAACACATACACTTCATCAATTAATAATGCAACATCTAAAAGCAAAAACGAGAGAAAATGAATTAAGAGACAAGCATGGTTATAATTTTGATAAAATACTACAGCCTGGTGAAAAATATATGTTGAGCTATGCCGCAAATCACAATCGCGGCGCAAATTTTATAAACTTAAAAGAAGAAATAGACGACAGGCTTGTTACATTAATTGATAAGATAAGTTTATCAGTAAATGATTTTTTTTATGGGCGTTACGATATTATGTGTTCTTCAATTGAAGAGTTAAAGCAGGGAAAAAACTTTTCAATTTTGGAATATAATGGGTGCGGCGCTGAGCCAAACCATTTTTATGATACAGGTTTTACATTGGCCGGAGCTTACAAAGAAATTTTAAAACACTGGAAAATATTATTTGCAATAAGCATGTATAATCGCCGGAAAGGAATAAAATGCTGGCCTTTAATGAAAGGCATTAAGTTTATAAGAGCAACCAATAAACATTATCGTTTGATAAGAGAAGCTGATAAAAATATTTAACAACTCATTACTTATTTTACGTTTCCTTTTTACGTCTACCTTGACAAATATTCATTTTTTATGACCCGATTGATAGTAACAATTTTTTGTTTGATATTCTCATTACAAATTTTAGCGCAGAACTATATTCCTGTGGATAAAGGAAGCAAAGTACATTTCTCTATTAAAAATTTTGGTATAAACACCGGCGGAGATTTTTCAAATCTTAAAGGGCAAATCACCTTTGATCCGCAAAAGTTATCTTCGTCAATTTTTACCATGTCAGTTGATGTAAATACTATTGACACGGATAGTGAAAACCGTGATGAACATTTAAAAAGTGACAGTTATTTTGATGCGGAAAAATATCCTGTAATAACGCTCAAATCAACAAACATTATAGCCAATAAGCCGGGCTCCTACTACTTTACAGGGTTATTAACCATTCATGATGTTACCAAAGAAATCTCCTTTCCGTTTACCGCCGCATTGCAAGGCAATGACTATTTATTTGCAGGAGAATTTGAGCTTAACAGGCTCGATTATTCAGTTGGAGAACGCAGCGCTGTAATGGGCAATACCGTAAAAGTTTCCATCTCAGTTTTAGCTAAGAAAAGCTAATTTAGTTTTCAGTATGAAATTAATTCGGGTCTTTTTTTGGGGGCTGATGGTAAGTTTTCTTGGCTCATTACCGTTAGGCACTTTAAATGTGCTTGCCATGAAAATTGGCGTAGAAGAAGGTTATAAAAACGCTATTTATTTTTCCTGCGGTTCTTTGTTAACTGAGATGATCTATGTGCGTATTTCCTTAGTTGGAATAAACTGGATACGCAAGCAAAAAAAGATATTCAAGTGGCTTGAATGGATAACATTTTTTATTGTTGTTGCGCTCGCTATTGGCAGCTTTATGACAGCAATAAAACACCATCATTCCGGCCAACCGGTTGAAAATAATTTACCCGATATTAATCGTTTTTTATTGGGAATTTCTTTAAGCGCTGTGAGCCCGATGCAAATCCCTTTTTGGTTCGGATGGAGCACAGTATTATTTACAAAAAAAGTTCTTATTCCAAAAAATTCTTTTTATAATTTATATATTGTTGGCATCGGGCTGGGAACATTAATGGGCAATTGCGTTTTTATTTTTGGCGGAAAATGGATAGTTGAAAAACTAAATGCGAACCAGAATATTTTAAATTATGTGATAGGAGGAATATTTGCGCTGACGGCTATTATTCAATTAATAAAAATTTTAATGCATAAAGATGCCGCCGAAAAACTTGATCACCTGGAAGCACGGCCAACTGTAAACGAAGAGCTAAAAGCTGAACCATCAAAATCAATATAATTACTCTAAATCCTCAGTCCATTTATCTCTTTCATCAGGACTGAATTTCCATGGAGCAAAATTATTTTCCACATTGATAAACATAGCGTTCCACTCCTGCGGCGCATTACTTTCTTCCATCACTAATGAGCGCCGAAGCTCAAGAATTATATCTAACGGATTAATGCTCACAGGGCATTCCTCAACACACGCATTACAAGTGGTGCAGGCTCTTAATTCTTCTTCAGTTATATAATTATGAAGAAGCGTTTTGTTATCATTTATAAAATCTTTATTCTTATTAATATTTCTTCCAACTTCTTCCGTTCTGTCTCTTGTGTCCATCATTATTTTTCGCGGATTTAATAATTTACCGGTTTTATTTGCAGGACATGCAACAGTACATCTTCCGCATTCAGTACAGCTGTAAGCGTCTAATAAATTTTTCCAGCTAAGATCAAAAATATCTTTTGCGCCAAATTTATGCACATTAGAGTCGCCGTTTGTTGGCGCTAATTCAGGCTTAAAAATGTAGGATACTTCCTGCTGAACGTTTGGCATATTATCCATTTTTCCTTTAGGCAATAACGAACCATAATAGGCATTTGGAAATGCCAGCAAAATATGCAGATGCTTACTGTAAGGAAGATAGTTTAAGAAAGCAAATATGCCCAGGATGTGCATCCACCAACAAGTTCGTTCAATACCAATAAGTGTATTTGCAGAAAAATTTTTGAACAACGGCGCAATCAAACCGGAGAAAATAAAATTACCATGATCAGCGTAATGTACATTTCCCTGCAATTGCAAAGCCCTGTCTGCTGAGTTCATAGTAAGAAACAAAGTCATCAAAATTATTTCTGTAATAAGAATGTAATTCGCATCACTTCTTGGCCAGCCATCAAGCTCAGGTTTCATAAAACGCTTAAGTTTTAAAACATTTCTTCTTGCCAAAAAAGCAATACAAACAATAATAACACCCACAGCCAATATCTCGAAGAAGTTTATAAGAAATGAATATAAACTACCTAACGTTTCAGCAAACATTCTATGTGTTCCGAAAATTCCGTCAAGCACAATTTCCAGTATTTCAATATTGATGATAATAAAGCCTGCGTAAATAATAAAATGCATTATTGCGACAAGAGGATACCTGAACATTTTCTTTTGCCCAAGCGCTAATAGTAAAACATTCCTCCAACGCAGAGAAGGTCTGTCAGAGCGATCTTCATCAACACCTAACAAAATATTTCTTCTTATTTCTTTTGCCTTTTTGCTAAACAGGAAAATAGCAAACGCAATAATAAAGATGAAAAGTGTTTGTTGCAGGATTTGCATAGCACGAATTTAGGAACACTATTTAATAACATGAATTATAAAACACGGATTATATAGAAACAGAAACACGAATTATAAGGCACGAATTACACGAATTAAAATAAATGTTTATTGAGTAAAAGTATGCGGAAACTATTATTATCTAAATTCGTGTAATTCGTGTTCTTCTAATACGTGTTATACTCTTCTTCAAAATCTAATTCGTGTTATATGTCGTCAAAAAATTATATTCTTACCAAAGAAGTTGCTCAAAAAAAGTTGCAACGAATGGCTTATGAAATTATAGAAAGAAACGCAGAAGAAGATCATATAATATTTGCAGGTATTAAAGAAAACGGATTAATAATTGCCAAAAAGATGGCAGCGCTTTTGCAGCCAATTTACAAAGGGCAATTAGATTTAATGGAAATTAATATTGATAAAAAAACCCTTTCTCAGGTAAATCTTTCTCCGCAAATTGATCTAAATGATAAAGTAATCATAGTTGCCGATGATGTAGTGAATACAGGTAAAACCTTATTATATTCATTAAAACCAATCCTTCAATTCTACCCAAAAAAAATTCAAACGCTTGTTTTGGTGGAAAGAACGCATAAGACATTTCCGGTTACTTCAGATTATGTTGGCTTATCAATTTCAACCACTTTTCAGGAGCATATAATTGTGGAAGTTGATGGCGGGGAAATAAACGGAGCGTATATGATTTAAATTTTATTGTCCCTTAGGAGCATTAAAAATGCAACCAATGTCCTTTAATACTTCCTCTCGATAACTCCAAACTTGGCGCAGGGAATTTAAATGCACTTAACACTACAAATAAAAACCGTAATGCTTTTTTGTTAGTCCTGATGTTTGAAAAATCAATGTCGGGGGAGATATACCATTGGCGATAGCGCTGAATATCTGACCGGTCGAATGTTACTATTCCGTTTTTATTAACAGCTACATTACTTCTTGCTCCAAACATACCTTCGGCACCGTAACCAAATGCCACAGCCAGCCAGCGTGGTAATTTTGACTGAGAAAAAAATGATGAAACATCAACACTCGCCCAATCAGTTACAGCATTATAATCTTTTATAAATCTTTCTGTTTCTGATTTACCAAAGATTTGATTAGCTCTTATATTAAGATCAGCCTGGCCGTAGTTTCGTTTATGAAAAGAAAACTTAAGTTTTATTCGCTGGTCGTTCCATGCAAGTTCCTGAGCAGTGAATAACGCAGAGCCAAAAAGATTTGCTGAAAAATCTCCCCAGCTCCATCCATATTCAGATGAAAAGCCATCTAACGTTTCTATAATAGTTTGATAAGCAACTCCGCTTAACCCGCTTATCCAAATCCTTTGTTTACGCGGTAAACCCGACCAGCGCCACAACTCATTGCTGGCACGGCTTTCAACATATGAACCATACGCATGACCGGCTTTATCAACCTGCAGCCATTCAGCATTATCATTAAAAAAATGAAAGC
>CAXSDW010000155.1:0-5699 GCA_964236235.1 uncultured Chitinophagaceae bacterium | reverse complement strand
TTTTCACAATCCGGCAATGGCTGGCAAAGCTTATTTAATGGTAAAGATCTTGCTGGCTGGAAACGCCTTGCTGGTAATGCAACTTACTCAGTTGAAGACGGAGCTATTGTAGCAAGAACTGTTTTAAATTCCGGTAATACATTTTTAGTTACAGAAAAAGAATATGGAGATTTTGTATTAGAACTTGATGTTATTTTAGAAGATTCGCAAGGCAACTCAGGCATTCAAACCCGCAGCCACTTTGATTCTGCAGCTAATAACGGCAAAGGGAAAGTATATGGCCGTCAATGTGAGATAGATCCATCACTACGCAAATGGACAGGCGGTATTTATGATGAAGGAAGAAGAGAATGGTTATATCCTATGCAATTAAATGCTGCTGCGCAAAATATATATAAACCGGGTGAATACAATCATTACAAGATTGAATGTATCGGTAACCAGATGAAGACGTGGGTTAATAATGTTGCCACTGCTTTTGTTGTTGACACTCTCGATGATAAAGGTTTTATTGGCCTGCAGGTTCATGCGATAACTGGTGCAGATCATGCAGGTAAAAAAGTTGCCTTTAAAAATATCCGTATCAAGACAACCAATATTACGCCTTCACCTTTTACGCCCGGTGTTTATGTTGCGAACTTTGTTGCCAACAATTTAACTGATTATGAAAAGAAAGATGGCTGGCGTTTATTATTTGATGGCAAAACAAATAACGGATGGATCAGCGCCCGTTCTCACAGTTTTCCTCAGCAAGACTGGAACATCACCAATGGCGCTATTTCTGTGCTTTCATCTCAGGGAAAGGAAGGAGGTAATGCCGGTGATATTGTTACAAAAGATGAGTTCAGCGCTTTTGATCTTTCATTTGAATTTAGACTTACGCCTGGCGCTAACAGCGGTGTAAAATATTTTGTAACGCTTGCCGAAAAATCAACCGGTTCTGCCATTGGTTTGGAATACCAGGTGCTTGATGATTCATTGCATCCTGATGCAAAACTTGGCCGTAATGGTAACAGAACGCTGGCTTCCCTTTACGATTTAATTCCTGCTCAAAAACAAAAAAGATTTATTCGTCCTGTTGGTCAATGGAATTTCGGCAGAGTAATAGTTTATCCTGATAACAAAGTTGAGCATTATCTTAATGGAGTAAAAGTGCTGGAGTATGTAAGAGGTTCTAAAGAGTTTGAAGACCTTGTTGCTATCAGTAAATTTGTTATCTGGCCAAATTTCGGAGAAGCTCCCAAAGGTCATATTTTATTGCAGGATCATGGCAATGCAGTATCGTTCCGAAGTATTAAAGTTAAGCTTCTAAATAAATAATTTAAAACTTTTATTATGTCACATTCACGTCGCCGTTTTATTAAACAGGCTGCTCTTGCAACAGGAGCTGTATATGCGGGCAGCATGGGTTTCAGTGCTAAGAGCTACGCAAATATAATGGGCGCAAACGACCGGGTTCGCCTTGGTGTTGTTGGATTTTCTGACCGCTTCAGGCAATCCCATTTTCCTTCTTTTTTAAACCATTATAAAGAATTAAATTTTGATATTGTAGCTGTTTCAGATATATGGAAATTAAGACGTGAAGAAGGACAATCTTTTCTTAAAGAAAAACTTGGCCATGATATAAAAGCATGTGTTAACAACGATGAATTATATGCAACTAAAAACCTTGACGCAGTTACTATAAGCACTGCGGATTTTCAACATGCGTTACTTGCTATAGAAGCCGTAAAAGCCGGTTGTGATGTATATGTGGAGAAGCCTTTTGCTGAAACGATGGAGGATAACAAGGCTGCATTAAAAGCAATCAAAGCAAGTAACAACATTGTTCAGATAGGTTCTCAAAGAAGAAGTGGAACTAATTATAAAGCCGCAGCAGATTTTATTCAGCAGGGAAAGTTTGGTGCTGTTACTATGGTAGAATTAACCTGGAATGTAAACCAGCCTGGCCGCTGGAGAAGACCTGACCTCGTTGCTAAGTGCAGGCAGGAAGACACAGACTGGAAGCGGTTCTTACTCAATCGCCCTTATGAGGCGTGGGATCCGCGTAAGTATCTTGAGTATCGTTTATTCTGGCCATATTCATCAGGTATGCCGGGCCAGTGGATGAGTCACCAGATTGATACTGTGCATTGGTTTACCGGCTTGCAACACCCAAGAAGTGTGGTTGCTAATGGAGGGATTTATATGTGGAAAGACGGAAGAAAAAACTGGGATACAACAACGGCAGTGTTTGATTATGGCCCTGAAAATGATTTGAGCAGCGGCTTCCAGGTAACTTTTAGCTCACGCATGCACAACGGCGATGAACATCCTGCAGAGATTTATTACGCTAACGGAGGTGAATTAAATCTAATTACAAATACTGTTTCGCCTGCGGGAGGATTAACCTCAAATATGGCTGCAGCTATGAACATGAAACCTAATCTTTTGCCCGAAATTTCTCTTGCAGATAAATCAGAGAAGGTTGTTGCATCAGCAAATACTGGCGGAGATATATTAACAAGTAACCATTGGAAAAATTTTATGGAATGTGTGCGAAGCCGCAAGCAGCCTAACGCACCGGTTGAAGCAGGCTATGCTCATTCAATTGCAAACATCATGACGAATGCTGCCATACGAACCGGTGCCAAAGCTACCTTTGATGTGGCAACGCAGGAAGTAATGGCCAATGAAAAAGTATTCAAATATTAATAGAACATGCTTTCTTAGTATTTAGATTTGTATCGCAAAGCAAACAAAGTAAAACGCAAAGTACGCAAAGCTTTTTCTTTGCGTACTTTGCAAATCATAGCGTTCTTTGTGATACCAATAAACGCTTAAATGATTCTTTCAAAAAAAATTCTTTCTAAAATAAATCCTGCGGATATAAATGTCCCTGATGAAAATATTTTTCAATTACCCGAGAAAGTATTACAGTTTGGTGCAGGCGTTTTATTGAGAGGCTTGCCGGATTATTTTATTGATAAGGCCAATCGCAAAAAGATATTTAATGGAAGAATAGTTATTGTAAAATCAACAAGTGGCGGCGACATAAATGCTTTTGCAAAGCAGGATGGATTATATACAATTTGTGTAAGAGGAATAAATAACGGGAAAACGATTGAGGAGAATATTATTTCATCATCCATCAGCCGGGTTTTATCAGCAAAAGAGGATTGGGAGAAAGTGCTGCAATGCGCTGCTAACGCTGATTTGAGCATCATAATTTCCAATACAACAGAAGTAGGAATTCAATTAATAAAAGAGGATGTAAGGCAATCTCCGCCTGTATCTTTCCCTGCAAAATTGCTTGCTCTTTTATATGAGCGATATAAAGTTTTTAAGGGAAGCGCAGCATCAGGAATGATAATCATTCCGACAGAATTGCTTGTTGATAATGCGAAAAAATTAGCCGTTATTGTTACTGAACTTGCCCACGAAAATAAGCTTGAAGAAGCCTTTATAGAATGGCTGAAAAATCATAATCATTTTTGCAATTCATTAGTTGATCGCATTGTTCCCGGAAGACCCGGCGCTGAGAAACTTAAAACGCTGCAGAATGAATTAGGTTACAAAGATGACTTATTAATTGTTGCAGAGCCTTATCATTTGTGGGCTATAGAAGGCAATGATGACGTAAAAAATGTGTTGTCTTTTGCAAATGCTGATGATGGATTAATTGTAACAAATGACATTAACCGGTATCGTGAATTAAAGTTGCGTCTCTTAAATGGCACACATACTATGAGTTGCGGATTGGCTCACCTCGCAGGTTTTGTTACTGTTAATGAAGCGATGAAAAATAAAAGCTTTTTAAGTTATGTAACCAATGTAATGCTAAATGAAATTGCCGCGGCTATTCCATTTGAGATATCTCCGGAGGAAGCAAATAATTTTGGCTTGCAGGTGATTGATCGTTTCAGTAATCCTTTTATTGAACATCATTGGCTGAGTATTACATTAAATTATACATCTAAAGTTCAAAACAGAATTATCCCGGTTTTGCTTGAATATTATAAAAGATATAATACTGTTCCAAAATATATGTCGCTCGGTTTTGCTGCATATTTGTTGTTTATGAAAGCAGTTAAAAAAGATGATGATAAATATTATGGAGAAAGTAACAGTGAATTTTATCTTATAAATGATGAGCAAGCCGGGTATTTTTATGAATTATGTAAGACGAATAATTCTGAACATATTGTAAATAAAGTTTTAAAAAATAAAGATTTCTGGGGGGAAGACCTTTCACTGCTTAAAGGATTTTTAATATCCGTTACTAATTTTTTGGCAGCTTTAATAAAAAACGGTACTGCAGATGTTTTATCTAAAACACCTGAAGCAAATGATAATTGATAATATTTCATAGTGAATAAAGTCAGAAGTGATAAAAATGTTTTCATGATGCAGCAAACCATGCGCTGGTTTGGGCCAAGTGATAATGTGAGCTTGTCAGATATTGCACAGGCAGGTTGCACCGGGGTAGTAACAGCTTTGCATCATATACCTGTTGGTGAAATTTGGAGCGTAGAAGAAATCAGTAATCGAAAAGCGATAATAGAAGCTGCTGGCCTGAAATGGGCTGTGGTAGAGAGTTTGCCGGTACACGAAATGGTTAAAACTCAGTCCGGCAATTATATTCAATATATTGAGAATTATAAAGAGTCTATTCAAAACCTGGCTTTATGTGGTATTAAAATAATCACTTATAATTTTATGCCTGTGCTTGATTGGACAAGAACTGATCTTGCGTTTACTATGCCGGATGGAAGTAAAGCGCTGCGATTTGAAAAAGCCGCTTTCATAGCTTTCGATGTTTTTTTGTTAGGAAGAGAAAATGCTCATAAAGATTATTCTTCTGAAGAATTGCAAATAGCGGAACAACGATTTGCATCAATGAGTGAAGAAGAAAAATTGCAACTACAGCAAAATATTATTGCAGGTTTGCCAGGCAGTGAAGAAAGTTTTACACTTTCACAATTCAAAGCATGTCTTGAAACTTATAAAATTATAAATACAGAAAAGTTGAAAGAACATCTATTCTTTTTTTTGCAACAAATCATTCCTCTCGCAGATAACGTTGGCATTAAGATGGTAATACATCCTGATGATCCTCCATATTCAATTTTGGGTTTGCCAAGAATAGTGAGCACTGCTTTAGATTTGCAGCAGTTATTTGTTGCTGTGCCTTCATTAAATAATGGTCTTTGTTTTTGTACCGGTTCCCTGGGAGTTAGATGTGACAATAATCTTACAGCAATAGTTAATCAATTTGCAGACAGAATTAATTTTATTCATTTGCGAAGCACAAAACGAAATGATTATGGTGATTTTTATGAAGATAATCATCTGGAAGGTGATGCAGATATGTATGCTGTTGTGAGGGAAATTCTGCAGGTTATGCAGCGCCGAAAAGTTTCAATTCCCATGAGGCCGGATCATGGGCACCAGATGTTAGATGATCTTAAAAAGAAAACCAATCCTGGCTATTCAGCCATTGGCCGCTTGCGTGGACTTGCAGAGTTACGTGGTTTAGAAATGGGTATTGCAAAGTCAATGTTTTAAATAAAAAATTTCTGTGTGAAACCTTTTTTAGACGAAGATTTTCTTTTACAAACCAAAATTGCTCAACGGCTTTTTCATGAGTTTGCTAAAGATATGCCCATAATTGATTATCACTGTCACCTGCCACCACAGCAGATTGCAGAAGATATCAA
>CAXSDW010000154.1:2941-5702 GCA_964236235.1 uncultured Chitinophagaceae bacterium | reverse complement strand
ATAATACTGTTATCAGTTACTATCTTCCTGAGAATACAGGCAAGGCGCAAATAACAATAACAGATGCTAAAGGCAGTGCTGTAAAGGTTTACAATGCAACTAAAGGTGAAGGTCGGCTAAACATCACAAGTGCTGAATTACCTGCAGGAACTTACAATTACACTTTATCAGTGAATGAAAAAAAGATTGATAGCAAGCAAATGGTAATTACCAAATAGACTAAAATTTACTTGACAGCCTTACGAGTTAAATTGTAAGGCTTTTTTATTATGTATACATGAAATTACTTCCGATACTTTACCTGCAGTTTGTAAATATGGTCAGGCATTATATTCGCTATATTGCACCCTTAAATTTTAAATACTATGGATAAAATTGAAAAAATGCACATGATGGATAAGATGGTTCGTGAACTGCAAGATGTAACTAACAGCCAGACATCATTGCTGAAAAAAGTGGCACAGCTTGAAGCCGATAATATCAATCTTGGCAATACAGTTCTTGAAAAAAGATTGCCTGATATTCATGAAAAAATTGACCAGGCGCTTACTGAAGCTGCGGCATTACAAACAGAATTTAGTGCGATACGTGATAAATTTGTAACTGATAACAAGCTTAACGAAGTATTGCCTGAAGCTATTATCTAAAGAAAATTTTAAAGCGCTAACCTTATAAATATTAATAAGTTTGTGTATGGCATGCAAATTTACAATACCATTTAGCGGCAACCCTAACGATGTTCTTTTAAAAGCGAAGTCTGCTATAATGGGGCAGGGCGGCACTTTTGAAGGGAATGATTCAGGTGGAAAATTTGATGTAAGTGTGTTTGGCAACACAATTAAAGGTTCTTATTTTGTAATGGGCCAGGAGCTTAACATTATAATAGATTCAAAGCCATTCCTTATTCCATGCAGTACCATAGAAGGCTATTTGAGAAATAAATTGTAATTAATTTACGGGTTGTGTTGATTTTTGGTCACCTGTTTTTACAGGTTGCTTCAAATATCTCGAGTTGATTATGTACTTATTATCATTGCCATATACAAAAAGGCATGTTCCGTTTTTTATCTTTTCAATTACAGCTTTATAAATTTTAGGCGAAAGTGCAGGGCAGCCAAGGCTTCTGCCAATGTAGCCCTGCGATTGTGCTGTATTTTCATCTACATAATCTGCGCTATGTACCACTATATCACGTTCGTTGGCTTTATCATTAAAACCAGTTTCATGCCCTTCCAGCCGCATGGAATATCCGTGGGTGCCTAAGTAAGTTTCTTTAGTAGTATAAAATCCTACACTGCTTTTATTGCTTTCTGGCTCGTTGGAAAAATACAGCGCTTTATCAAGCCCGGAGTTTTTACCATGTGCCACATAGGTTACAAATAAAAGCTTATAGTTTTTGAGATCAATAACAAACAATCTTTTTTTGCCGGAAGGAAGCGTAAAATCTATTATCGAAATGATCTTATCATTTTTCAACAAGCTTTTATCCTGTAATTTTTTAAAACCAATCATAGCATAATCAAATGCTCTTCTGCCAAGCCCAAGCTTGCCAAGATGCAGGCTGTCAAAGACGTCCGGCTTAGCTATTGCCGGCGTATCATTTATAATTTCAGTTTTTAAACTATTAAAAATAACATTCTCCGTGGTACTATCATTTGTTATAGAAAACCAGCAAATGCTTAAAGCAAAAAATTTTGTCAGCAATAATCTTAACATAAAAACTAAGTTTTGGGTGATATTTTTTGTCACACCAGGAAACAATAAATTGTTGATTTAAATTTTTATTTTCAATTCAAATATTTATTAACATGCTTTCACTTCTGTACCAAGTATAATCTATACTCACGGGCATATTACGTGCAAATTCAACCAACATATCAATGACTGCAAGATAAATTAATTCGCTTTTACGTTACAAGTATTGTCATACTTTATCCGGTTTTATAAATAGAAATAATATATAACAATAAGAAAAACTTTGCTGCGCCGACCTTGTTGTTATCAAACTGAAGATGTACACTATTAAATAATACGCATATTAATTCTTTGTGAAAACAACAGCTATAATATGCGATGCCCTTTATCTTTTACTATAAGTTGTTACTTTGCAAAAAATTTATAGTCATGAAAACAACAACAGACACTACCTTTAAAAAAGGCTTTTTTGAACATTTATCAATGAAGGTAACACAGGCAACAGGCAGCAATGCCGCCATAGTAATAGCTTTTGCATCTATATTATTTTGGGCAGTAACCGGGCCAATTTTTCATTACTCTGAAGATTGGCAAATGGTAATTACTACCGGCACTACCATCATTACATTTTTAATGGTTTTTCTTATTCAAAAATCTCAAAATAAAGAATCTCTTGCTGTGCAATTAAAATTGAATGAACTGGTTGCTGCACATGAATTTGCAAGTAACCGCCTTGTAGATGTAGAAAACATGACTGAGGAAGAACTTAAGATCATACAGAAATATTACACCAAACTCAAAACAGATACAATAAAAGAAGAGTCTTTGCAACAATCTCATTCTATAGATGAAGCAAACAAAATGCATGAGTTAAAAAAAGACATAGAAGAGACAGTTCGGGATGAAGTAAAAAAATAAGCAATTAAGCAATTAGAATAATTGGTTCTTATTTTTTGCTTTGCATTGGATAATTAAAGTAAATCACTTTTTCCGCCTTTCCGCCTGTGCCATGATAAAAATCTATAGCATGTTTATCTTCTTCATTGGCTTGCACAAACATACATGC
>CAXSDW010000154.1:0-2841 GCA_964236235.1 uncultured Chitinophagaceae bacterium | reverse complement strand
CCTCCAACTACTTCATTTTCTAAAATGATGCAGATGATAATAAAATCAGGGTTTTCAAGAAGATTTATTAAATAAGCATCTTCAGTTCCAGTCGTTTTCTCCACTTCAAAAACTTTATGAAAAAGACTAATGAGCTTTTTGAAAATATCAGTGTCCTGTTTTTCCAAAAGCTTTATTTCGTACTCCTGATTCATTATTTTGTTATAATATTTACTAAAATTCTTCTATAAAATCATAACTGTCTCTTTAAAACTTATTGTATTTAAGCTAACCAATTACGATGACACATTAATCGTATTGGTTTATCAGTAAGTGAATGAGTTAATATAACATATTTACTTTGTGTAAGATACCAAACGATAGCAATTATAAATTCAACATAATGGATTATTGAAGTAATTTTATTTTTAACGATGCACTCACTTAATGCATTTTTATGGAGCATATTGATACTCATCCTTCAATAACAGCAATCAGGGCAACTATACTCGGTATTGCAGTAAGCATTGTATTGGTTTTTGTAAAAGGAATATCCGGTTACCTTGGCCACTCTTATGCTTTGATTGCAGATGCTACAGAATCCGGCGCTGATATATTAAGCTCTGCATTGCTTTGGATAGCTTTGCGAATTGCATTAAAGCAACCGGATAAAGAGCATCCTTACGGCCATGGAAAGGCAGAGCCATTGGCAGCAATAGTGGTGGCGCTTTTTTTAGTTGCTGCAGCCATATGGATAAGTTATCATGCTATAATTTATATAAGAACGCCGCATTCCCTGCCTAAAGCATTTACATTATGGATATTGCTCATTGTGATTGGTATCAAGGAAAGTATGTTTCGGTATATTTTCCACATTGGTAAAAAGATAAACAGCCAGGCAGTAAAAGCAGATGCACAGCACCATCGCAGCGATGCCATTACCTCTGTTGCCGCTTTTATTGGTATTTCTATTGCCCTTATTGGCGGCAAAGGTTATGAAGGTGCAGATGACTGGGCAGCACTTGTTGCATCAGTTCTTATTTTTTATAATGCAATGGTTATACTGCGGCCTGCGCTGGCAGAAATTATGGATGCAGCTCCATCCAATGAGATTGTGCAAAAGGTAAGAGAACTGGCAGCATCTGTGCCCGATGTAAAAGGTGTAGAGAAATGTTATGTAAGAAAAATGGGATTTGATTATTTCGTGGACTTACACATCGAGGTAGATGGCGAGCTAAGCGTGGATAAAGGTCACACGATCGCTCACCTCGTAAAAGATGCTATTCTTGAAAGTGATCTAAGAGTTTTAGATGTTTTGGTTCATGTGGAGCCACATATATATGACCGTAATTCTTAAATGCTATTCATAGCTAATTATATCACTGAGGTTATCCACCAGGTGTTGCCAAATGGATCCGTAACACCCCCGGTACGTCCGTAGCTCTGGTTTGATAATTCTGTTACAATAGTTGCTCCGGCTTCTATCGCTTTCTTATAAGTATCATCTGCATTTTCTACGTACACAAAAAGCCCTGCAGGGCGTGTATTATATGTGTCAGTAGCATCAGCAAACATAATAGTACTTCCTCCAATCATAACTTCACCATGCATTATTATATGCTCATCTCTCATCGCTTTATAAGTTTCTGTTGCTCCGAAAACCTGTTGCGTAAATGTGATAAAATCAGCAGCGTTTTTCACTATTAAATAAGGCATTACTGTTTGATAATTTGCAGGGATTTTAACATTGGTTGTCATAGTAATATTTTAAAATTACAATTTTAAAATTTACGCATCTCCTTATTGTTATGGACTTCTCAACTAAAATGTATCTCTTGCCAAGAAAAAAAATTCTAAAACTCGTATGCTCTTACAACTCAGTACAGCAGCCATTTACAGCGATTTTAAATATAAAGTTTTCTTGTTTTGAAATATTATTTTGTTCTTAGTTTTTGCAGCGCCTTAACTCCATTATCATTTTTTGGATTAAGCTTTATAGACATTTCATAATTTTCAATTGCCTCTTTTTTCTTTCCGGCTAATGCATAAGCTTCACCTAAACTATCGTAAGGATTCCATGCTTTTGGATGAAGCTTCACATTTAATTTAAAAACCTCTATAGCATCATTAAGCCTGTTTGCAGTCATCAGATTGTACCCGGTAGTATTCAAACTATTTTCAATTTCCTGTGGAGCAGTGGCGTCAATGATCCTCTTATTGTAAGATATCAATGATAGTATTTTCCAGTCGTTATTTTCTTTAACAAGCACACGGTATTCATCAGATGGCATGGTTATGTTGCTATCCCTTCCTTTATAAGTGACAATTTGCTTATATTCTACCCAGGCCATGTTCCCGTTATTCGTAATCTTAAAACTATCGTTCTTTAAATTTATTAAAGTGAGTGCAGGATTAGATTGCATGTATTTCATCACATCGGGACCGAAGTTGTTCCAGCCGGAAGTAGTATTATAATTATCCTTAGAAACATAGGTGGCGCTTATTTTATCGCTATGAAGCCAGGTGCTCTGCCATCCTTCTGCATCATTTTTAAAATAATTATCTGTCTCAGCTCTGATTATTTTTTTTATATTTTCATCTTCATTATTTTGACCAAAAACCATTTGTGCAGCAAAAGCGAAAAAAAGTAAAATACATGTTGTTTTCATTTTAATTGTTTTAGCAGATGAGGAAATTAGGTGGAGTAAAATAAAAATAAAAATTAAATTATGCAATAGTTTGTATAAAAGATATTTCCTGTGCTAACAATCAGTGCTATTGCAAAAATTTATCAATGAACATTGTGCATCATATTTGCATTGCCTTATGCATGGATACTTTGTTTAATGTACAGCCAAATTT
>CAXSDW010000153.1:0-5712 GCA_964236235.1 uncultured Chitinophagaceae bacterium | reverse complement strand
TGACTTACAAACAAAACCGTTCTTCCGCTTTTGCTTACTTCATTCATTTTGCCGAGGCACTTCTTTTGAAACTCTGCGTCGCCTACAGCAAGTACTTCATCTATTATCAAAATCTCAGGCTCCAGGTGTGCTGCTACTGCAAATGCCAAACGCAATTGCATTCCGCTGCTGTACCTTTTAAGCGGTGTATCTAAAAACTGTTCTACTCCGCTAAACTCAACAATGTCATCAAAATGCCTGTCAATTTCAAACTTACGCATACCCAGTATACTTCCATTCATATATATGTTTTCCCGGCCTGAAAGTTCAGGATGAAAACCGGTACCAACCTCCAGCAAACTGGCTATGCGGCCGCGACAAATTACTTTCCCTTTAGAAGGTGGTGTTATCTTACTTAGTATTTTAAGAAGAGTGCTTTTGCCTGCGCCATTACGTCCGATTATTCCAAAACTTTCTCCCTGAAGCACATTAAAGCTTACATCATCTAATGCCAGGAACCTGGTACCATTTTGTGAATGATTTTTAAATGGATTAGCTATAATATCTCTTAGTGAAAGATAACTTTCATGTTTGGCGCCAATCTTGAATTCCTTTGTAATATTTTGAACTTCCAGTATTGGCTTCATATTTTAGGCTAAATCAGCGAAGTAAGCTTCCGTTTTTCTAAATGTAAATATTCCTGCAATTAATAATAAGAATGCAACAATACTGCTTAGCAATACTGACTGCCAGTCAACTGCAGTGCCTACAAAAATACTACGAAATAGTTGAATAGCAGCAGCGATAGGGTTACACTTCATGATCCATCTTACTGCCGGATTTGTAAAAACCTGCGGAGAATATAATACCGGATTGGCAAATAATAAAAATTGTATCATGAACGGTAAAACATATTGAAAATCTCTGTACTTAACATTAAACGCTGCTAAAAAAGTTCCAAAGCCCAGCGTAGTTATTATAGTAAGAAAAATACTTAAGGGCAGATATAAACATAGTTTTATAAAATCAACCGGCTGATGATAATAAATAAGAATAGCTGCATAAACTACCAGCGCAAATAAAAAATCAACCAATGCTGTAAGAATTGCACTTGCAGGTATTACCAATCTTGGAAAATAGATTTTCTTTATAATGTTGGCATTATTTACCATGCTATTTGCAGAACTTAAAAGACCGCTGCTAAATATGTTCCATATCAGGAGACCGCTGATTGCAAACACCGGGTAAGGTATTCCATCGCTGTTAACGTGTAAAGCTTTGCTGAAAATAATGGTAAACATTATCATCATTACAAGCGGCTGAAGTATTGCCCATAATATCCCCAGGGCTGCCTGCTTATACTTTACTTTCACATCCCGCCAGGTAAAAAAATAAAACAATTCTCTGTATTGCCATAGTTCTTTTAAACCTAATGAAAATTTAGTTTGTGGCTTTATTTCAAATTCAATCATGTAATTTTTTAAATGACCTGTTGTAAATATTCTCCATAGCCGCTTTTAGCAAATTTTTCAGCAAGATGTGACAGTTGCTCTTTATTGATAAAGCCCATCCGGTAAGCGATTTCTTCCGGGCAGCCGATTTTAAAGCCTTGTCTTTTTTCAATTACTCTTACAAATTCTGATGCATCATGAAGCGATTCAAATGTACCTGTATCTAACCATGCAAAGCCTCTGTCTAAAACACCCACTTTCAATTTTTTGTTCTGTAAATAAGCTTTGTTCACATCTGTTATTTCAAATTCTCCCCGAAGACTGGGAGCAATATTTTTAGCAATCTTCACTACTTCGTTATCATAAAAATACAATCCCGGCACAGCGTATTTACTTTTAGGATGCTGAGGCTTTTCTTCAATACTTACTGCATTAAAGTTTTCATCAAACTCAACCACTCCATAGCGCTCAGGATCGCTTACCGGATATGCAAATATAACTGCACCTTCTTTTGCTTCAGCATTCTGCAAAAGTTTACTCATACCACTTCCATAAAAAATGTTGTCCCCGAGTATTAATGCTACACTATCACTGCCTATAAATTTTTCTCCAATTACAAAGGCCTGCGCTAAACCATTAGGCACTTCCTGCTTTGCATATTCTAACCTGCAGCCCCATTGAACACCGTCGCCAAGCAATCTTTTAAACTGATCCTGATCTTCCGGTGTTGTAATAATTAATATCTCTCTTATACCTGCCAGCATCAGCGTGCTTAAAGGATAATATATCATAGGCTTATCATACACTGGCATCAATTGCTTGCTCACACCCATTGTAATTGGATATAATCTTGTACCTGAACCGCCTGCTAAAATAATTCCTTTCAAAATAAGTATTGTTTATACAGTATCAGAATCGCTGTAACTAATATACCAGTTACCTATGTTATCGATAAAATTTTTATTAACCGGGTTAAAAGCTCTTGCGCCAAAATATAGTTTTTGCGGACGAAGCTTTTCCGGAAAATTATAATAACCGGCTTTACGATAGCAAACATAATTAAAGGAATGGGAAAGACACCAGGCCAAAATTAATTCAGCTTTATTTTGTTTTAAAACAGCAGAACAAAACTTTAAAAGCCTGGCTCCTTTTTTTTCATCTCCAGATCTTACTATCAATTCCATTAAGTAGGCAATTTTACCTCCGTGTTTATTTTTTAAAGTTAACACCGCAACTGCTTTTAATTTTTCGTTTTCATAGTAGCCATATTTATAGTACAATTCGCCGGGTTTACTTACATACCGCCAGTTTAAATAATGTGCATCTCTGTTTACGCCAACCTTAATATGTGGAGCTACATCTAACCATAATTCATCATAAATTTTATCGAATACAGTAATTTGCTTTATGATAGAATTCTTATTTATAATCATTTCGTCCGGAGATTCCAAAGCGCAGTTAATTTCAGCAGCCGGGGATTTGGTTAATTTTAAAAGCTTATTAATAATGTAAGAAATACCAAGAGGTTTAATTAAAAAAGGAACTTCCCCAAAATTAGTCCAGCCTATTTTTCCAAAGAAACTTGGCGCCGAATTTTGATTCGGAAAACCATATTCTAATTCAAAATGATTTGTTTTTGCTGCTTCAATTAATTTTGCAGTAAGTACACTAAACAATCCTTTTGACCGGTGATTGCTATCCACTAAAGCATCAATTGCCTGTGCGCCAAAAGTAAGATCATTGTTTAACTTTAAATGAAACGGAACCCAGGCTTGAATAGCTGCAATCTTACCTGTTGATTTTTCAATGGCAAAATAAATAATATTTTTACCTGTAATATTTTGTTGGTGAATCCATTTAAGGCCTTCTACGGGTTTTAAAAACCCATTAGCTTCAAAGCATTCTGAATACCTGGCTAAGTCATCATCACTTCCTTTAGATCGAACAAAATCATACAATTGTTTCTTTTTTACCATAGAACTATTTTGGTATTCAATACTCACACATTGCTTTTGATGTGAAGCCATATTGACTGTTTAATTTAGCGAAGTGCTTTAAAATGTTTTCAAGAAAGTATAAATTTTGTTGAATATTTTTACCAAAATTATGTGGATGCCACCACAAATGATAGTTCTGTTTATGTTGCGCAGCATAAGACATTGAATTAACAATTCGTTTGTAGCGCAAGCCTTCCAGCATTTTTAGTTTCGGCATAAATGGCCTGAGAAACCTGCTGGCAGGTACATTCAATGGAAGATCAGCGTCGGAAGATTTTATTGTAAATGTATTGTGTCCCGATAAATTAATATAAGCATCTAATAACCTCACAAATCTTAGCCAGGTACTTTCTTTTTTAAACTCCATAGATTTATAAACCCAATAATTTTGATTGCCCCTGTAATAATTAACACCCAAAGATTTTACAATTTTTAAATGCTCAACGTTAAATTGATTTCGTGGAAAAATTATACTCCTGCATATTCTTCCGGTTTTGTTTTGTGTTGCAATGGCAGCCTCAATATCTTTTTTAAATTGTTGTAAAGTTTGTCCTTTCTCGAGCGGAAAATAATGGCTGAATGAATGAGTGCCAACTTCCTGGTTTTGCATTTCTAAAATTTCCCTTATAGAACCTGGCGCAAAATGATAAGTTTGTTCCAATGGATCCGATTGAATATAATCGTAAGGTGAATAATTTTTATTTTCATATTGAGGCAATTCTTCAGGCAGATTTTTTAACAGTTCCGCCTTATTTTTAAAATAAAGAAACCCGACAATGCACCACGTTGCATGAATATTATATTCTTTAAAAAGAGATAAAATTTTGGGTATTACAAAATGAACATTTTTAATATTCTCCTGGTATGAATCCAGAGCTAGCACATCTCTTACGCCCCAGTAAAGTTCAAAATCAAGGGAAATGGTAAAAGAACCGGCGTTAATCATAATAGGTTTTATGGAAGATTATATTTTTATTAGTAAGTAAGCTGAAATAATTTTGATGAAATTAATTAAACACTTATAAATGATATTTAAACCCTCCTTTTGAAACAAATACTTTGTTTTTAGCTAATGTATTTAATCTATTAATTACAGGTTGCTCAATAGCTTTATAAAACAATATGCTTACGCAGCAAATAGCAACAACCATTATCAAAAGAAGAATGTGTATTACAATATTATTATGAACATTGAATTTGGCAATGATTCTAACAAATGCCGCTACTAAAGGTAAATGAATAAGGTAAAGCGAATAAGAAGCTCCACCTAACGTAAGCAGTATATTATGCACAGCTATTTTTTTACTTAATTCTAATTTCACTATTCCCGTGATAATTAAAAATGCAGGAATGCCAAAAAACAAAACCCTGTTAAAAACATTCGGCAAAAACTGGTAGCCATTATTGGACGCTATGCCGGCCGCTAAAAAAAGAAGACTGCCAATAATAATCAACGGCACACTTAGTCTTGCAGAAATCTTTGAAATAAAAAGTGCAATTGAAACGCCCATAAAAAACTCGACATTCATGGGAAAATACAGCAAGCTTATCCATACGTTTTTATTGTAAGCAGTATACCCTGAGAGCGGCACTAATATTATTAAAATGCTATAAATTATGCCAAGATAAAATGCAAGTTTCTTATTTGGGATGATAAACGCAAATGAAAACAAAAAATAAAAAAACAGTTCATAAGTAAGTGTCCAACTGACACCATTTACCATAAAGTGCCCGGGAAACAAAAGATAAGTAGAAAGAAGATTTGAAAAATGGAAATTAAAGTGTGTTTTATAAAATGAAGGCAAAGCCGCTTGTATGGCCAAAAACAATGTTATAGTGATCCAGTAAGTGGGAAAAATACGAACTATTCTTTTGCGAATAAAGGGAAGTAAATTACTGACTTGTGATATTCCTGCAATGCTGGTATATGTGATAATGAAACCACTTAGTACAAAAAAAATATCTACACCGGATCCACCAAAAGAGAAAAAATTAAAAAAGAAATCCTGCTTGAATACAAGAATTGAATTAGCCGTAACATGACGCAGCACCACTAACAAACTGGCAACACCACGTAGCACTTGTATAAGATGTAAATTTTTATTTTGCTGCTGCACCATATTGCTCTGCATAGTAATGCTGGTAGTTTCCACTTGTCACATCATCCATCCATTTCCTATTATTTAAGTACCAGTCAATTGTTTTTGATAAGCCTTCTTCAAATTGTAAGGATGGCTGCCAGCCTAATTCATTTTTTAATTTAGTGGCATCAATAGCATAGCGCA
>CAXSDW010000152.1:0-5796 GCA_964236235.1 uncultured Chitinophagaceae bacterium | reverse complement strand
ATTCATAAACTTATCAAAGTCGGCTTCAGTAACCTGTGCAAAGGGAATTGTAGCGCCGATGCCGGCATTGTTTATTAAAAAATCAAATGATTGCAGGTTCCATTTGCTTTGCAGCAGTTGTTGAAACTGCAGTACAAACTTATCTAAAGAAGCCACATCATTTGTATCTAAACTTAATGCCGCCGCCTGGTTTCCTTTTGCTTCAATTTCTTTTACCACTTCCTCAGCAGCTTCTTTTTGCGACACATAAGTTATTACAACATCATGCCCATGTTCTGCAAGCCGTAGCGCCATGTCTTTGCCAAGACCCCTGCTGCCACCGGTTATCAATGCTATCATGTTTGCCATAATTGTAAATTAATTTGTAGATTAAAATGTAAATAAATTAGCCGCTGCTGCTTTTAGCCTGAGTAATGATGAGAAATAAAACAAGAAAACGGGTTCAAAGGTTAAGTAAAATTCAAGCCAAAAAAATAAAATCAGCAGGAAAATTTATAATTTTCGTACATAAATAAATACTATGGGTAAGAAAGATAAGCGGGTTGACGACTACATTGCAAAGTCAGCAAATTTTGCAAAACCAATTTTAAATCACATCAGGCAACTTATGCATACTGCATGTCCTGAGGTAGAAGAAACTATAAAATGGAGTTTCGCATGCTTTGATTATAAAGGGCCGATGAGCAGTATGGCTGCGTTTAAAGAGCATTGCTCATTTGGCTTTTGGAAAGCTGCTATTATGCAGGATTCAGAAAAATTAAAAAGCAACCAGGCCACTTCTATGGGGCATTTGGGCAGGATAAAAAGTCTTGCCGATCTTCCTCCTGATAAAATTTTGATAAGCTATATAAAAGAAGCAGTAAAGCTTAATGATGAAGGCATCAAACTTCCGCCCCGAAAAAAAGATACCGAACAAAAAGAATTGGTTATACCCGGATATTTTATAGAAGCCTTAAATAAGAATAAAACTGCCTGCAAAATATTTGAAGCCTTTAGCTCGTCTCATAAAAAAGAATATGTACAATGGATAACCGAAGCCAAAACGGAAGTAACAAGAAACAAGCGCATGGCCAAAGCGGTTGAACAAATAGCAGAAGCCAAAGGGTTGAACTGGAAATACGAGAAACAAAAGTCTTTTTCCAAAACGTTGTAATTTTTCTTAGCAACGTACTTCTATTGATTTTTGTAGAAATTAAAACTAATCTCCGCTATTCTATTAATCCATGCTTTATTGCAAAAGCAACCACTTCTGCCATATTTTTTTGCAAGCAATTTTATAAAAATATTTTTCCTGCTCCAGGGGAAGGGGCAGGGGCAAATTTCTGATGTAATGCCAGCACCTGCGGAAGTATCATGTGTTCTTCGTCATTGATAATTATAAAGTCGCATAAGGCTAACTTTTCTTCTTCAGGCATTTGTTTATTTATCCTGGCCATTACCTGCTGTTCACTTATATTATCTCGTTTCATTGCTCTTTTAATTCGCAGATCCAATGGGGCACTTACACCAATAATAAAATCTAAAAAATTATTTGAACCACTTTCAAACAAGAGCGCTGCTTCCTTAATAATGTAAGGAGAGCTTTGCTTTTTTATCCATTCATTTGCATCTTTTATTGTAGCCGGGTGAACGATTGAATTTAATAATGCAAGTTTTTTTTCATCATTAAAAACTTGCTGCGCTAAGAATTCACGATTTAAATTCCCATCAAGATAAACTTCGCTGCTGAAGTGATTTTGTATAGAATCCTTTATTGCTTTGTTCTCATTCATTAACGTTTTTGCAGCAATATCAGCATAGTAAACAGGAATGCCAAGTACTTCAAAAATGGCTGCCACAGAGGTTTTGCCACTGCCTAATCCGCCGGTTAAACCTATTTTCAACATTGAATCAGATCGGGAATATTATATAAAAAACTTACTGCAAGTTTATACAATATCTTATTATTTGGTAACTGCAGTAGTTGCTGCAGGTTTATTAATATTGGAAGTCCATTCCATACTAATTGCGCTTTTTTCAATTTTAATATAGCTGCCCGGATTTATTTCCAGCATCATTGTGCCGTCGTCATTTACTTTATTTACCGTACCATGAATGCCGGCGATAGTTACCACTTTATCTCCCTTTTGAAGGTTTTGTAAAAATTGTTTCTGCAATTTTGCTTTTTTCGCCTGCGGACGAATCATGAACATATAGAACACAAGTATCATTAATCCTAAAAAAACAAATTGAAATCCGCCGCCACCTGAACCACCCTGGCCCAACATTAAAAAAATCATTCCTAAATTCATTATTGTTTGTTTTATCTCATGCTTATATAAAATCGCATGGGAGGTTAAAAAATTATTTATTCTGTGCTATCACTTCGCCAATAAGTTGTAATACCGGGAACGCCGGCACAGCGTTGGATCTTACCGTTATTTCTTTTTGAATATCACCAACACGTCCCTTACTGTTAAACACAACCTTTAAAAAACCTAATTCACCCGGCGCAATTGGCGCTTCAGGTTTTTCCGGCACTGTACATCCGCAACTGGCTGCCGCTGCATAAATTATCAGTGGTTTTTTTCCGGTATTTCTAAACTTAAAATTGTACTCGACTTTTTCACCGTCTGTTACCTTTCCAAAGTTATAAAGTGAATCTATTATTTTAACAGTGGTTGTATCTTTAAAAGTATCTCCGCTATCTGCGGAGATAACATCGTGCTTGTTTTTACTATTGCGGATATCGCATGAAAATAAAATACCGGACACAAATACCAACAATACAATTCTGCGCATTCTTAAATTTTGGCAAATATATTATAAAGTGCTGTTTTTAAAATTCTTCTTATGAATTTTGTTTTCTGCCAAAAGCTCTTTGTGAATATTATCTAAAACTCCATTTACAAAATGCCCGCTTTGCGGTGTGCTGTAATCTTTTGCAAGATCAATATATTCGTTAATAGTTACCCTTGGGGGAATGGTTTCAAAATAAAGAAATTCACACAAGCCCATTTGCATTAAGATCATATCAAGCGTTGCAATCCGCTCTGCGTCCCAGTTTTTGAGTTTCGGCTTTATCAGCTCAAGGCAAAATTCTTTTTTATTATTTACACAATCAAGCAGGTCTTTTGCAAATTCACGTTTTTCAGTACCTATAATTTCATCAAACTTAAAAGCGCCGGGCTTTTGAAAAAATGCTGCCATTAATACAATCATCATATCGCCATCATCATCCCAGTTTATAAAGTGTTCTTCTATATGATTTATAAAGCCTGGTTCGGGCAACAAAATATCTGAAAAAATAAATTCCAGTATTTTCCTTTCTTCTTTCTTTTCTCTTGAAGGGATCGCTATATAAGATTGGTATAGTGAAGTAATTTTTAAAGCTTCATAGAGTTTTTTCACTAATTCCTTGTCAATTAATTGAGGAAGATTGTAATCTTTTACAGCTTTAGTAAACAACTTATTGCCAAGCGTAGTCCATATAATTTCGTTACCTGATATTTTAGTGTTTACATTAAGATCACTTTGCGTTGGCAAATGCTTACCCGATCTTTGAACCGCATCAGCTTCTGCATAACGTGCAATTTCTATAACAAAATATACCAGGTAAATAAATAATTGTTTTGATTGCTCAAGGTTTTTATTTAAAAGTATTACAGCCTCATCTCCGTTTATATTGCTATGCATGGCATCTATAGAATATAATGTCTGCATTACTTTTACCCTAACGTTTCTTCTGCTAACCATTTCCAAAAACTTATAAAGGGCGCAAAGATATATGTCTGACCCGGCATTTGAAGATTACCCGCTGAAAAAAAGTTTCGTTTATAAATCATTTCATTTGTGTTAACAAAAATGAAAATTTGACGTAACCTGTCAGTTGATAATACACGCCTGTCATTTTTTCTGCCATGTCAGCCGCTATCTTTCTTTGGTACAAAAATTCGTGTACATTTGCAACCCAATAAAAAAATAAACTTTTAAATTATGGCAACAGAAAATTTTGAACTGTTTGATGACAGGGTTCTTGTAAAGCCGAATGAGGCTGAAGAGAAAACGTCAGGAGGAATCATCATTCCCGACACTGCTAAAGAAAAACCGCAAAAAGGAAAAGTAGTAGCGGTAGGCAAAGGAAAATATGCTGAGCATACCGGTACGCTTATACCTATGCAAATAAAGCCGGGCGATACAATTATGTATGGCAAATACGGCGGAACTGAAATTAGTATTGAAGGTGAAGATTATTTAATTATGAGAGCCTCTGATATTTTAATGAAAGTGAGTTAATACAATTAAATTATTCATTATTATAAATTTTATAACAATTATGTCAAAACAAATATTCTTTGATATTGAAGCCCGCAACAAAATGAAAAAGGGTGTAGATACACTGGCAAATGCAGTAAAAGTAACCCTTGGACCAAAAGGAAGAAACGTAGTTATTGAAAAAAAGTTTGGAGCACCAAGTGTAACTAAGGATGGTGTAACAGTTGCAAAAGAAATTGAGCTTGAAGATCCTATTGAAAATATGGGTGCCCAAATGGTGAAAGAAGTAGCAAGCAAAACTGCAGACATTGCAGGTGATGGTACTACTACAGCAACCGTGTTAGCACAATCTATTATCAGCGAAGGTTTAAAAAATGTTGCAGCCGGCGCTAACCCGATGGACCTTAAGCGTGGTATTGATAAAGCTGTGATAGCAGTGGTTCAGCACCTGAAAGGACAATCTCAAACAATTGGAGATGATACAGAAAAAATAGAGCAGGTTGCTTCTATCTCTGCCAACAATGATGCAAATATTGGTAAACTTATTGCCGAAGCTATGGCAAAAGTTGGTAAAGAAGGCGTGATAACTGTTGAAGAAGCTAAGAGCACTGATACAACAGTTGATGTTGTAGAAGGTATGCAATTTGACAGGGGTTATATCTCTGCTTATTTTGTTACTAACAGTGAAAAGATGGAAGCTGAGTTGCAAAATCCATACATATTAATTTATGATAAGAAAATATCTTCAATGAAAGATATTCTTCATATTCTTGAAAAAGTAGCTCAAAGCGGCCGTCCGTTATTAATAATTGCTGAGGATTTGGATGGTGAAGCATTGGCAACTTTGGTGGTAAATAAATTACGCGGTACTTTGAAGGTGGCTGCTGTAAAGGCTCCTGGCTTTGGAGATCGCAGAAAAGAAATGCTAGAAGATATTGCTGTATTAACCAATGGTACAGTTATAAGCGAAGAGCAAGGTTATAAATTAGAAGGTGCAACTATTGATTCATTAGGCCAGGCTTCCTCCGTAACTATTAATAAAGATAATACTACAGTTGTTGGCGGTACAGGTACTAAAGAAAAAATCACTGCAAGAGTTAACCAGATAAAAGCACAAATTGAAACAACAACCTCTGATTATGATAAGGAAAAATTACAGGAGCGTCTTGCTAAATTAAGCGGCGGTGTTGCTGTACTTTATGTTGGTGCTGCTACTGAGGTAGAAATGAAAGAAAAGAAAGATAGGGTTGATGATGCTTTACATGCTACAAGAGCTGCTGTGGAAGAAGGTATTGTGCCTGGTGGCGGAGTTGCTTACATCCGTGCTATTGAAAGCCTGGAAAAATTAAAGGGTATTAATGAAGATGAAACAACCGGTATCCAGATTGTAAAGCGAGCTGTTGAAGAACCTATTCGCCAGATAGTAGTAAACAGTGGAATTGAAGGCAGTATCGTAGTTCAAAAAGTGAAGGAAAATACAGGCGACTTTGGATTTAATGCAAGAACTGAAGTATATGAAAATATGTTTGCAGCAGGCGTAAT
>CAXSDW010000151.1:1370-5898 GCA_964236235.1 uncultured Chitinophagaceae bacterium | reverse complement strand
TTATGTGTCTTTGTTACACTAATATTTAAATAAAACTTTTGCTGCACAGATTAAATCTACATGTTGCTGCTTTAACATTTACGTTAAAAATTGCAATTACACATTGCCCGTTATTCCATATCATTAATTACTCTTTACATTTGTTTAAAACCAATTACATGCAATTATTTTTGTTACAGGCCGATACTTCAGTAAGTAAAAGTGCTCCGCAAATGCAGTCGTTGTGGGACATATTGCTGAAAGGTGGGGTAATAATGATACCGCTTGCAATCTTGTTTGTAGCAGCAGTTTTCTTTTTTATTGAAAGATTAATTGCGATACGTAAAGCCGGCAGAATTGAAGATAATTTCATGAGTATAATCCGTGATCATATCGTAAGTGGAAATATCGCTGCTGCAAGAAGCTTATCAAAAAATACTTTACATCCTGTTGCAAGAATAATAGATAAAGGTATCCAGCGCATTGGTAAGCCAATTGATGCAATTGAAAAGAGCATGGATAATGTTGGAGTTCTTGAAATGTATAAGATGGAAAAAAATTTATCCATACTTTCCATCATTGCCAGGATTGCTCCGCTGTTTGGTTTTCTTGGAACTATTGTTGGCATGCTGCAATTATTTAAAGGCATTGCTGCAAGCACTGAATATACTCCAAACACAATAGCAGACGGCATCTACGTTAAAATGATTACTTCTGCCACCGGTTTAATTATTGGTATCTTAACGTACATAGGCCATAGTTATCTTGTGGCGCAAATAAACCGGGTTGAAAATAAAATGGATGCTGCAAGCTCGGAGTTTATTGATATTCTACAGGAACCGACGAGATAATTAATGATTAAAATTAATTATAAAAATCACATTTGAAAATTGCAAACCGGAAATTTAGAAGTTAAAAATGAGTATAAGGAAGAGATTTAAAACTGAAGGCACTGAGTTGGATACAGGTCCGCTCAATGATATTTTGTTCATACTTATGTTCTTTTTTCTTATCATTTCAACGTTAGCAAATCCTAATGTAATTAAGATGAGCAATCCAAAAGCAAAAAGTGATACCAAAGCAAAACAAAGCGTAATTGTAAGCATTGATAAAAATAAAAATATTTACGTTGGTCAAAAGAAAATAATATTTGATTCGCTTGAGCCTGCACTAAAAAGAAATATTAAAATCGGTGATAGTTTAAAACCTGCTGTTGTAGTAAACGCTGATTCATTAGTAAGCTGGGGCGAGATTGTAAAAATTATGCAGGTGGCAAAAAAACTTGGAGCAACAACTTCTGCTTCTGTCAGCGGGCAAAAATGATCATCGCTCCGCACATATCATTCTTTCTCTTCCATAAATATCTTTTTTTATTGTTGATTTAAATTGATGGTAAAAGAAAATGCTGCTTACTTCTGTGGCATATTTTTCATGCACTTCCACATAAACTTTTCCATTAACATCTAAATGTTTTGATGCAAATAAAGCTATCTTTTTATAAAAAATAAACGGATCATCATCTCTTACAAATAAGGCTGATGCCGGCTCGTAGGCAGTAACGTTTTTTTGCAACATACCTTTTTCCTTCGCCGGAATATATGGAGGATTGCTGACTATAACATTGAATAAGGCCAGCGCATCCCATATATTCTCATCTAAAAAATCAAGGGGCAATAATTTGATATTTGCACTTAAATCACTCGCATTTTTTCTTGCAACTGATAAAGCTTCCGCACTCACATCTATTGCTAAAACATCAGCATTTGTAAGCTCTTTTTTTAGTGCAACAGCAATACATCCGGAGCCTGTTCCAATATCAATAATATTTAATTTTTTATTTTTGACTTTTGATTCTTTTATTATCCATTCAACCAGTTCCTCCGTTTCCGGTCTAGGTATTAACACATGCCTGTTTACAAAAAATTTCATTTTGTAAAACCACGCTTCTCCTAAAACGTATTGCACCGGCATATGCTGAAGCAATTGCGTAAGGTTAAAATTTAACTGCTCAATTGTTGAACTGTTTAACTGGCAATGTTTATTAGTAATTCTATCTAATCGCTTTATGCCTGCAGTTGATTCAAAGATCCAATCAGCAATGGTGTTAGCTTCTCTTGCATCATATATTTTTTTTAATTCTTCAATAAAATGGATGTAAGCCTGCTTAATTGTCATTACAGCAAACTTAATTATTTTGCGCAGTAATACTCTGATGATAAATCATGAAACATATATGCAGCGTTGTTTACAGCTTGCGAGGTTAGCGGCAGGTAATGTAGCGCCTAACCCGATGGTTGGTTCGATACTGGTGCATAACACTACAATTATTGGTGAAGGTTTCCATAAAAAATACGGATATGCTCATGCAGAAGTAAATTGTATAAATAGTGTTGCCAATGAGCATAGACATCTGATAGCTGCGAGCACTTTATATGTTTCTTTAGAACCATGTTCTCATTATGGAAAAACGCCGCCATGTACTGATTTAATAATTGAAAAGAAAATACCAAAAGTAATAATTGGCTGCATTGATATTTTTAAAGAAGTGTCTGGCAGGGGAATTAAAAAATTAAAAGATGCAGGAGTTGAAGTTATAACCGGAATTTTAGAAAAAGAATGTGTTGAATTAAATAAACGATTCTTTACTTTTTATAAAGAGCAGCGGCCTTATATTATCTTAAAATGGGCACAAAGTATTGATCGCAAAATTACAGGAAATGATAAAAGAATTTATATCAGCAATGAATATACAAACCGCCTGGTGCATAAATGGAGAAGCGAAGAAGCGGCCATTTTAATTGGCACCAACACAGCGTTGCATGACGATCCTTTGCTTACTGCAAGATTATGGAAAGGAAAAAATCCGGTCAGGATAGTTATTGATTTGAATTTGCGTTTGCCTCATTCTTTAAAATTATTTAATAAAGAAGCCACTACAATAATCTTCAATACAATAAAACAGGAGGAGATAGAAAACCTGATTTTTTTCAAGCTTAATACTGAAAATATATTACAGCAGATTATGCCTGCTCTTTATAACATGAAAATACAAAGTGTAATAATAGAAGGTGGTGCAAAAGTGCTGCAATCCTTTATAGACGCAGGCTTATGGGATGAAGCAAGAATAATTGAGAATGAAAACTTAGTAATATATAATGGTATAAACGCTCCGGTAATTAAACAATTTTTAATTGAAGAGAAGCAAAATTATTTTAGTGATACAATTACAATTTATAAAAATTCCTAAATAAAAAATAGTTATACCTGCAGTTTATTAACTATGCAGGCATAACTATTTTGTTGATCTTATGAGTTAAAAAAACTTCTGCGTGAAGCAGCTGTTCTTACAGATTTCTGGCAATTCCATAAATCTACAATTCCAAATTTTTTATTGGTAGCTGATTGTTGCAGATTAAATTCCTGGGCGAGAGTTTCTTTTGTTTCCGCCATAAGTGATTTCAAACTTTCCTTATCTATTCTCACGATAGAAGGCATTACATTACTTTTCATAACATTCCTTTTTTAAATTTTAATAAAAATTCTTAGAGCAGGCCCGCTATGCAGATAAACCTTGCGGTTTAAGATAATCCTTCTTGAAGTTAATAGCAGTCAAGGATTATATTCCTTTTGAATTGCGATGCAAAGATATAGCATTAATGTGTACTAAGTACACATTATAATGTTAAAAGGAGAAATTTCCTTTTAAATGGCAATATTTAAATTTTGAACGGGTTAATAAAAAGAGATCCTGTTATCAGCAGAATCTCTTTATAGTTAAATGACATTAGATTTATTAAACTAACCTGATACCATTCTATTGTTTTATAAACTTAATTGATTTTGTTTTATCGCTGGTTTCAGCGGTTAAAACATACATTCCACGTGGAAGATTTGCCACCGGAATACTCATTTGTCCGTTTATGTTTTGCTTTGAATTTTTATAAACAGTTTTACCGGTTAAGTCTTTTATAGAAAGTTGTAAATTGCCTGTAATGCCATCCAGCATTATGTTTGCATAATTCTGAACAGGATTAGTAAGCAGCGTAATATGCCAGTAGGTATTACCGCTTAACCTGATAAATATGATATTAGTGCTTTCTGATTTACCATCTTTATCAAGTGTTAATATCCTGTAATAAATCATACTTCTGCCACTGTTACCAATGCCTGCATCTGTAAATGAATAATCATTTTTTGCAGACAAAGTATTAGCCGCAGGCACACTTCCGATATTATCAAAATGCTGACCATCGTAGCTGCGTTGTATGGTAAAGTCTTTGGTGTTGATCTCATTTAATGTAGTCCATTGCAACAATGCGTCCTCGGATTTAAGCCTTACAGTAAATTGAGAAAGTTTGATCGGCAAAGGAGTAAATGTTCCATCGATAACATACAAATCTGTATTATCAGGATCATCTCCATTAGTTGCAGTGAAGATAATTTTTCCATTTGAAATAATTATCGGGAGTAAATCAGGATTTGCATTGCCTGTGCCTGTATAAATATCTGCAACTAAAGATGTTCCTGCGCTTGTTCCATCTGTTTTCCA
>CAXSDW010000151.1:0-1270 GCA_964236235.1 uncultured Chitinophagaceae bacterium | reverse complement strand
GTGTTTATATCTTTCAATAAAACAGTTCCTGCATTAGTGCCGTCCGATTTCCATAATTCAATTCCTGCAGAAGCGGTCTTTGCTGCAAACAGGAGATAACTGCCATTTGAAAATAAATTATAATCATTTAAATCGTTACTGCTATTAGGGCCGGGAACAATATCTTTTACAAGAGAAGTGCCGGCAAGCGTGCCATCTGTTTTCCATAACTCTCTGCCTTCAGCTGCAGTTGTTGCACTAAAATATACAAAATTACCAAGCGAACTAAAATCACCAGGGTCAGAACTTGTGTTTCCCGGAAAGATGTCCTTAACAAGAACAGTCCCGGCCGCGGTGCCATCGGTTATGTATATTTCTGAACCTGTGGCAGGTGTGCTTCCCCTAAAAATTAGTTTACCTGCAAGCAACCCGCCTGCTTCTTCCAATTTAATATCAGGAGATATTTGAATAGTGCCGGGCAGTGTTGCATCAGTCACCCAGATGGAACTGTCAATGTCGGAAACAAGGATTGTTTTACTATTATTTAACGGAAAAGAAACCTGCAAGCTCTTATTCGAATTAATCTGAGTTACCTGCGCATTTAAATTAAAAATAAAAATTAAAGAACATACGAATGGAAGTATACTTTTTTTCATGGGGAATATTTTTATTAAACTTAAAAAAACAAAATAAGAATTTTTATTTAAAAAATTTTATTCAACAGATATTTTTGCAATAAAAAATTTGTATCAAAATTAATTGCTTCACTTATCTTCTTATAGTTATCAACCTTCAAAGATTGAAATTGTTTCTTTAAATTACAAACTATGTCTTTAAAAATTTATACTAAAACAGGCGATTTTGGTAAGACAAGTTTGATTGGTGGAACCAAAGTTTCTAAAAGTAATATAAGAATCGAAACTTATGGAACTGTTGATGAGCTTAACTCTTATATAGGTTTGGTAAATGACAACTGCACTGATGATGATTCAAAAAAAATCTTAAAAGAAATTCAGGACAGGCTTTTCACCATTGGCTCTTCGCTTGCCTGCGATCCTGATAAAGAACCAAAAATGAAGCTTCCTGACCTTAAAGAAATTGACGTGATATTGCTTGAAAACGAAATAGATAAAATGAATGAAATTTTACCGGAAATGAAATCCTTTATTTTGCCCGGAGGTCATGTTGCTGTTTCTACAACTCATTTGGCACGCTGTGTTTGTCGCCGTGCAGAACGATGGTGTGTAAATATGCAGGAGCATAATTTATTTGTTGATCCGCTTATTATAAA
>CAXSDW010000150.1:0-6020 GCA_964236235.1 uncultured Chitinophagaceae bacterium | reverse complement strand
ATTTGACATTTTAAGAAAAGGTTATTGTGAAAAGCGGGTTAAATGCCCGCTTTTTTTTATTTGAAATGTTATTCATCAACCGTAAAATGATAATTACCTGAACCTGTTTCAACTACTACATATCTATCTTCATTACCAATTAATTTAATGTCTTTAACGGCCGATATTAGTTTCCCATTTTCTTTAATAGCTTCTTTATCTTTTGCGGGTAAGTAAACTTTTGCGGTAGTATTGGCCGGTATTTCAACATCCAATTGAAATTGATTCGCTACTTTTTTCCAGTGGGAACTTACTTTTCCATAGCAGGTTTCAAGATCAGCATTGGCATAAGTAAGATTACCGCCAGGGTGAGGTTTAATTATTATTTGCTTATAGCCAGGCGCTTCATCATATGTATCAATACCACAAATTACTCTATACATCCAATCGCCAATAGCGCCATAGGCATAGTGATTAAATGAATTCATGCCGGGATTTTCAAAAGTGCTGTCAGGCTTTTGTCCATCCCATCTTTCCCAAATAGTAGTGGCGCCCATTTTTACCGGGTACAGCCATGATGGATAAGTATCCTGCAGTAAAAGTTTATATGCTGCTGAATCGTAACCGAATCTTGTAAGCACATGACATATATATGGCGTACCTAAAAAACCTGTGGTAAGATGATCATCATAACTTTTTATATTGTTAGCCAATCTGTCTGCAGCCTGCGCTCTTAAATTTTCAGGAAGCATATCAAAATTTAATGCAAGCACATAAGCCGTCTGTGTACCTGATACCAGCCGCCCGTTTGGAGTAACATATTCTTTTAAAAATGCATTTTTTATTTGTTGCAAAAGATTGGAATATTCATCAGCGTCTTTTGTATTGCCTAACACTTTTGCTGCATTGATTAACAGTTGGGTTGAATGCGCAAAAAAACACTGCGCTATAAGGTATTTATCTGTAACTGCGGCCCTTCCGTCATTATCATCATCGGGCCTGTAAAATAACCAGTCTCCAAAATGAAAACCTTTATTCCACAAGTAACCAGTGCTGTTTTTTTGCATAAAGCCAACCCAGGCTTTCATACTTTGGTATTGATCTTCCAATACTTTTTTATCGCCATAAGCCAGGTATATATTCCACGGAATTATAGTGGCTACGTCGGCCCAGCCTGCCGAACCGCCTGCATCAGGGCCTAATACATTTGGTACTACAAAAGGTACTTTACCTGATGAATCCTGGTCTGCTGCTACATCTTTTAACCATTTGCAAAAAAAATTATGTACATCCATATTAAAAGCAGCCGTACGGGAAAATGCCTGTGCGTCCCCCGTCCATCCAAGGCGTTCATCTCTTTGCGGGCAATCAGTTGGCACATCTAAAAAATTCCCTTTTTGTCCCCACTGAATGTTATGTTGTAACTGATTTAATAACGCATTAGAGCAGGTAAAATTTCCTGTTGATTTCATGTCTGAATACAATACAACAGCAGAAAAATTTTCAGGTTTTATTTCTCCCGGGTAACCTTCAATTTTTATATATCTAAAGCCATGAAAAGTAAAATGCGGCTCAAAGAATTCTTCTTTACCTCCTTTTAAAACATATGTATTTGTTGACTTTGCTGCACGCAGATTATCTGTATAAAAATTACCATGTTTATCTAATACTTCAGCATGGCTTACGATAATTTTATCACCTTTTTTCCCGGTGACTTTTACCTGTTCCCAGCCAACAAGATTTTGACCAAAGTCAATCACCTGCTCACCTTTGGGCGTTTTAAAAACATTTACAGCCTTAAATATTTCATGCTTTTTTACAGGCTGGTTATACGTGGCTAACAGGATATTTTTTGGATGTTCTTTAACTATAACCGGAGCCCATTCTTTATCATTGTATGATGCATTAGCCCAGCCTTCTTTTTCATAATTTGCATCATCGTATTCACCGTTGTATATCTCTGCACTTCTTATTGCTCCGTTGGATGATTTCCAGCTTTCGTCTGAAATAATGGTTTCATTGCTTCCATCGGTATAAGTTATTTCTAATTGAAAAATTAAAGCCACTTTTTTGCCATATATATTCCTGTTATTATCCCATGCCAGCGGCGTTCTGTACCATCCGCTGCCAATGGTTACACCTATTGCATTTGCGCCTTGTTTTAATAAAGAGGTTACATCGTAAATTTGGTATTGAAGACGTTTGTTATAACTTGTCCAGCCTGGTGTTAAATAATAATCTCCTACACGATTGCCGTTTAGTTTCGCTTCATACATTCCGTGTGTGGTAATAAACGCGGTTGCTGATTGTATTTTTTTATTGGTATTAAATTGTTTGCGAAACAATAATGCCGGCGCATTTATTGAGTCTGCAGCATCAGAAGATTCTATCCATTTTGCTTTCCAGTCTGAAGGTTGTAATAAGCCCATTTGCCAGAATGCAGGCTGGCTCCAGGTTGGAGGCTTTCCTGTATTGTCCCAAACCCTCACTTGCCAATAATATTTTTTTGCAGATTGAAGTGCAGCGCCTGCATAAGGAACATACAGTGACTGATCAGAAATAACTTTACCACTGCTCCAAACTACATCGTTTGAAAGGTTACTGTTGCTGCCCACTTTTATCTCATAAGCCATTTGCTTTACATTACGTTTATCAGAAACCAATTGCCAGCTTAACCGTGGCTGCATCATATCAATTCCTGCAGGATTAGTAAGGTTTTCACAACGCAAATTTTTTACTGTAACCTGGGAAAGCGCAACAAGTGAAATAAAAATAAACGCAAAAGAAGAAAGTATCTTTTTCATAACATACATCATTAGTAATTGTATACAACAATTGTAAACATTATTTTTTGGAGTATGAAAATATTTAAAGAAGAAGAACTAAGATGCGTATCAGTAATAATAATAAGAAACCCCTGTAACAGATTTACTTTTTTGACTTACTCAGATTTTCCTTCATTCTTGCTTTTACAATCTTCTTCACAAGCGTTGCCGGCAGTGGCTTATCAATGGTAAATTGAATAGTTCCCGTGGCTGTTTTATATAATTTCAATTCATCTTTCATCGCTTTAATCAACGAAGAATTACCGGGAAAAAGACTGCAATGATTTTTGAATGCAGCAAAATACACCAGCATTCCATGATACTTAAATGCAGGCATCTTATAGCTGATCACTTCTTCAGCTTCCGGTGCGGCTTCTTTTATTAGTTGTCTTAAATTCTCCAATGCTGTCTGTACTTCTTTGGGTTGTAAAGCAATATATTCATCAATATCCCTGTAAGCAAACGAGTTGGTTTTTTCCATAATTGCTATGTTATTGTTGTTTATATACCTGCTTCGTTTTCTGTGTCAATCTTACTCATTTGCATCATCGCCAACATAACTGTTTTTGAATTTTCCGGATCTTTATCATTCCCTATTTTATTTTTTCCAGTTTTGCATTATCGGTCAATAATAATATCAAAATAAATTTATGAAGAACCTAATTTGAGTATGAGTTCATCAATAAAAGCAGACTGCGATATATTTATTTTTCGCTTTGCCTCATCAGGATAAAACCATTGTCCTTTATCTATTTCCTTAAAACTTTTGAAGTGCCCGGATTTAGGCGGCCATTCCATTTGAAATGTATTGCTTGTTATATTATCAGCATCAATATCTTTCTCCAGCGCCCACGCTTGCACTAACTTTCCTCCCTTTTGTTTTAACGGAGTTAGTGGTAAAAATGGCCCGTCACAAGAGATACCAACTTCTTCTTTAAGTTCTCTTTTAGCAGCATCCAAAGTATCTTCTTCATCGGTAAATTCACCTTTAGGAATTGACCATGCTCCTTCATCTTTATTCTTCCAAAAAGGTCCTCCGGGATGAACAAGAAATACTTCTAACGATTTATTAATTTGACGATATAAAAGGATCCCGGCGCTTTTTTTCATCTCTTTTAAATATAATTAACCTGTAATATTAATGTATCCATTGCGCATCTAACTGCACCGCTTCTTTCAATAGTTTTACAATTGCTTTTTCATTGATGTCTTCAGCTGAATTGTAAATTTTATAAAATATTTGCTTGTTGGTACCATGAGTAAGATAGTTGTCAATATCCATAAGTTTGTTGCCATACCAGAATCCTAACAATACTCCTTTTTTTATTCCGCCCCGTGGAACAGACGCAGGCCAGATAATACAAATGCCTTTGTTTCCATAGAAAAACGGAACGCTGAAAGATATTTTTTCCTTACAGTTTGCAGGTAAATTTTCTTTTATTATTTGTCTTAACACATCTGTAATTATCCGTTCTTCGTCAGGAAGAGACTCATATAAATTAACCAGTAATTTTATCTTTATCGAAGATTTAAGTTTCATGATTGTTTCCTCAGTCACCCATTATTTTCCATCATTTACAATATGATTGATAAGATTGTTTCAATTACTCTTTATCAGAAAATATCGTCTCATAATTTATGATGACAGAGATTAAGTCAATGGATAAAAGGAAGTAAGCATGAAAAAAAAGTCTTATTAATGTATTCTGATTAAACACCAAATTGAGTAAGATGATGGTTTATATGTTTGTAAAACATATTGTTCCATTCTGTGACATTTAATCTTCCAAAAGAATGAGATTCTTTATTGTCAAAAAAACTTTCGCCTGATTGTTGTGTTTTTATAATGTAGTTGATAAGCCGTTGTTTTTCTACCTCAAAATCCTTTGTTTCTTTAATGAGAAACTGTGGCGCAGTTCTGTTATTTTGCTTGTAAGGTGTTTCACTAACCACTTTATTTTTAACCAACGTTTTTAAAATAAGTTTCATTAAACCGCCTGGTTTTGTATGAATGTTTTCGTAAGTCATCTCGTACGTAACATTGCAGTGAGCCAGCATTTGCGCTACGCTCATCTTTCCCCACTCAGGTTGAGTGGCAGGCGTAAGATTATCAATTCTTTTAATTATGTTGTCGGACACTTCTTTGCTGAAAACGTTTGGTAATGCCATATTTACTTTAAAATTAATTGAATTGAATTAAATCTTACACTTAAACATTCCTGCTAATACCTGAGAACCGCAAATAAAAATAGTAACCATTTATCAGGATAGAAAAATTAATTAAAATTAAATTTCTTATATCTTTCTAAAATAAAAAACTATGGACGATAAACTTTTTGAAGACATTGACAAATATATCGGCGATCTCTTTAATGACCAGGACAGTACTTTGGAAGCAACAGAGCAATCCATAAATGAATTCAATATCCCACCTATAAGTGTTTCGCAAAACCAGGGAAAATTCCTGATGTTACTGGCAAAACTTTGCCATGCAAAAAACATACTGGAAATTGGTACACTCGCCGGTTATAGCACTATATGGCTTGCAAGAGCGTTGCCCCCAAATGGGCATCTTATCACACTGGAATATGAGCCACTTCATGCACAGGTGGCGCAAAAAAATATTACCCGTGCCGGCCTTGATCATATTGTTGAAATACGGGTAGGCAAAGCCATTGAATTACTTCCCCAATTAGTGACGGAAGCAGTTGGTCCATTTGATATGATATTTATTGATGCAGATAAACCTCCGTACAAAGAATATTTTGATTGGGCATTAAAACTATCACGCCCCGGCACTCTCATTGTTGCCGATAATGTGATCCGTGAAGGCAAAATACTGCAGGAAGAAAGTCCCGATGAAATGGTAGCCGGCGTGAAAAGATTTAATGAAGCTCTTGCTGCCAACACTGCTGTAACAGCCACTATCATACAAACTGTGGGCGCAAAAGAACATGATGGAATGGCACTGGCTATCGTTAAGTAAAGTAAGTTTTTCGCTCATTAACAATAAAATAATTTATAGAAACAAGCAACGTTATTGGAGCATAATAGTACTATCAAAAGAAATATGTTTGCCCTACTTTTCAACCAACTCTTCATCTATCAAATAAGCTTGCACTTCACTTATTAAAGGAGCAGCTTTAGCGCCTGTAATTACAAGTTTGATCTCATTTACATTTTGCGCAGGAAATGTAATGATACGTTTTCTGCCTA
>CAXSDW010000149.1:2822-6090 GCA_964236235.1 uncultured Chitinophagaceae bacterium | reverse complement strand
GAAAATTCTTCAAAAGTAGTATTAGGAGGTTTTCAGGAAGCTGCAGGTATTAAAGGTAAATATTCTGAGAATACATGGATGGCAGGTTTCCCAGGCTTAATGGATCAGGTAAGATTATATGGCGTGGCTTTATCAGCTGCTGATATCGCAGCTTTATATGCAAGCAAACAATAATAACTACCAATTAATAATAACTACCAATTATTATATTTTAATAATCATTTTTAAGAATGAAGGCTGTCCTAACGACAGCTTTTTTTATGCATTTATAATTCAGATTAGAATTTTTTTAGGAGGGACATTATCTTTTTTGTTTCTTGCGGATAAATGGTTATAAAATGCGAACGTATTAATGCTGCCGTTGGAATGCTATCTCCATGGAGTTGAACTGCAATTGATTTGGAAGACTTTAAAGGCATATGACAATCAATACAATTAGTAGTTATTACTGAGCCAAGGGTTTGAGTCAGCTTGCAGGTATTTTTATGTTCATCATTATGGCAGGTGATGCATCGTTGTGAGAATAAACTAACTTTTCCTTTCTCATTTTCATGAGTGTTGTGACATGTTATACAAGTCATTTCACTTAATTTAAAACATTGGCTTGCACGAAGCAACCCATATTGGTTACCATGAACGTCAACATGGTCAGGATTTGGCATCGCAGTATCTACCATAAAATAATTTGAGAGCGTATCCCCTGCAATAAATTCAAAAGAAGGTTTGGTTTTTTGTAATCTTCCGCCGTGGCATGAGGCACATAAATCAAGGCTTTGCTGCCTTGTGAATGAAGAAGAATTTATGATATATTTTCCTATAGTTTCTTTTGGGTTTTGTGTTTGAAATTCAACGTGCTTTTCACCGGCGCCATGACATTTTTCACAATCCACGCCATATATCATTTTAGTTTTGTCAAATTCTTCCGGTTCTTTATCAGGAAAAGATATTGTTTTGGCAAATGTACTGTGACATTCAAGACAACGCGATGTAATTGGCCTGTTAAAAACTATTCTGTCCGGAAATCCCGGGCTATTTGACCATTGATGTGCAGCACTAAAATAAGTGATAGGCAACTGAAAAAGATTACTGTCTTTCCAGTATAGATAACTCTGTCCCATTGTTCCTGATCCGATCACTATATCGAAACGCCGTGCCTTTTTTTCAATATCCCTGTAATATTCTACCTGGTAAAAACTGCTATCTCTTTCTTCCATAGCTATCGCCACACTTGCATTATAGTAATATACATTTTTACCAGGCTCAAAGCTCCCTTTAATATATTCCTTTGAAGCAGGCTGTGATGTTAGAAAATGTGCAGTATGAATATGATGCTCATAGATTTCTTTATGGCATGTTGCGCATGCAGCAGAACCGGCAAATTGTTGCCCATAGGAATTTTTTATAACGCCAGGCTCGTCATTCTTTTTATCCATGCACTTTGTTAATAAAAAGATGCACAAAGCAATGACTGCAATAATTATTATTGATCGGTAATGCATTAAATTATCGAGGTCATAAATATAGGATTATCAGAGAGAATCTACAAGCAAAATTCTATAACCATTAACTTGAACAGCCTCACTGCGGCGCAAATAACCTGTATCTTTACTTAAACAACTTTAATTTTATAAAAAACGCTTTTATGCCTGATAAAGGCTTATTTATTTTTTGCCTGCTTGTTTCTTCGTTAATTTTTTCTTCATGTAACAAGCCCAATACTTTGTTTACAAGTTTGCCCTCTTCTCAAACTAATATAACCTTTGAGAACAAACTGGAAGATAAGCACCTGTTTAATATTCTTTATTATTTATACTACTATAATGGCGGCGGGGTAGCTATAGGTGATGTTAATAATGATGGGTTGCCTGATATTTATTTTACTGCAAACAGTAAAGGAAATAATAAGCTTTACTTAAATAAAGGCAATTTTAAATTTGAAGATATTACAGATAAAGCAGGTGTGGCCGGAACTTCAGATTGGTGCACAGGTGTAACAATGGCTGATGTAAACGGAGATGGCTTTATGGATATTTATGTTTCTTCTGTAAATAACCGTTATGGGCTTAAAGGACACAATGAATTATTTATAAACAATGGGATTTCTCCCTCTCCTGCCGGAGAGGGCCGGGGTGAGGTTACATTCACTGAAAGTGCTGCCAAATATGGGCTTGATGTTTCCTGCTTTTCTACACAAGTTGCATTTTTTGATTATGATCATGATGGTGATCTTGATTGTTTTATTGTTAATCAATCGCATAATCCAAATGCAAATATTGTAGACACAAGCAACAGGAGAAAATATGATCCGCTGGCCGGTGACAGGCTGTATCGAAATGATCTTAATACGCCTTCAAAAAAATTTACAGATGTATCCGCTCAATCCGGAATCTACCAAAGTAATCTTGGTTACGGCCTGGGTTTGGCTATAGCAGATATGAATAATGATGGATGGGATGATATTTATGTGGGCAATGATTTTCATGAAAACGATTATTATTATATTAATAATGGACATTCTCCCTCTCCTGCTGGAGAGGGCCGGGGTGAGGTCACATTTACAGAAAGTGGCGCTCAGCACTTCAATCATTACAGCCGGTTTAGTATGGGTAATGATGTTGCGGATTACAATAACGACGGACAACCTGACCTTGTTACCATTGATATGTTGCCAAAAGATGAAAAAGTTTTGAAAACTTATGGCAGTGATGAAAACCCCGATACATATAAGCTTAAACTAACAATGAATGGTTTCCAGGATCAGTTCTCAAGAAATTGCCTGCAACGTAATAATGGTAACGGTAGCAGCTTTAGTGAAACAGGCCTGCTGAGCGGAATATCTGCAACTGACTGGAGCTGGTGCCCGCTTTTTGCAGATTTTGATAATGATGGTAATAAAGATCTTTTCATATCAAGCGGTATAGTTAAGCGCCCTGTTGATCTTGATTATGTTCGCTTTGTTTCTGATCTTAAGATGAAAAAAGGAATGAACCAAACTGATAAGTATGATGCAGAAGCAATTAATAGTATGCCTGACGGCGCTTCGCATCCTTTCTTATTTAAGGGAGATGGAAAATTAAGTTTTGCTGATGTTAGCAATGCCTGGGGAACTGGCAATATGAAAGGCTATTTCAATGGTGCAGCTTATGCTGATTTAAATAACGATGGCAATTTAGATCTTGTAATAAATTGTATCAATGCGCCTGCAGTTATATTGAAAAATAATGCCCCTAAGAAAAATTTTATTTCGATCTCATTTAAGGGCAACGGG
>CAXSDW010000149.1:0-2722 GCA_964236235.1 uncultured Chitinophagaceae bacterium | reverse complement strand
ATGCTTCAGGTGTATTTAATTATTCGTCTTTTTTTAAACCCAAACCGCCATTAATTGAAAAGCTTGCGGACAACAATGATATTAACTGGAAGCATAAAGAGAATGATTTTCTTGATTACAATGTACAATATCTGATACCCCATTCTGAGTCAACCCGGGGACCAAAAATTGCTGTTGGTGATGTAAATAATGACGGGTTAGATGATTTTTATGCATGTGGGGCAGGAGGGCAAGCCGGGGCATTGATGATACAACAAATTAACGGAAAATTTATAGCATCAGATACTGCTGTATTCAATGCTAACGCAGCTTGTGAAGATGTGGATGCAATTTTTTTTGATGCAAATGGTGATGGATGGCCAGACCTGTTTGTAGTGAGCGGGGGAAATGAACCTCAGCCTAATACTCCTTTTTTCTTAAGCGACAGGTTATACATAAATGACGGGAAAGGACACTTTTCAGAAAAGAAAAACTCCCTGATTCAGCAATTTTATAATAAGTCGTGTGTTGCTGTAGCCGATATTGACCATGACGGGGATTCCGATATTTTTGTTGGCACACTTGCCAGCACTCTTGCTAATGACTATGGCTTACCTCAAACTTCTCATCTTTTCATAAATAATGGTAAAGGGAGGTTTGACCTTGCTACATATAAAACAATTCAACTTTCTAATATTGGCATTGTAACCTCAGCAACTTTTGCGGATGTAAATCATGATGGATGGCCGGATTTAATAGTAGCGGGAGAATGGATGCCTGTTAAGATCTTTATAAACCACAACGGCACATTTACTGAATCAGATATACCAGGGTCAACAGGGTTATGGCAAACTTTGTATGCCACAGATGTAAACGGAGACGGCTTCACAGATATTCTTGCAGGCAACTGGGGCCATAATACAAAGCTATGGGCAGGCAAAACCGGGCCATTGAAATTATATGTTAGGGATTTTGATAGTAATGGCTCAATTGAACAGGTAATGTGTTATACGGTAAACGGTGAAGAATATACATTTCTTGCTAAAGATGAACTGGAGAGAAGACTCCCTGTTCTTAAAAAAGGATATTTGACATATAGCGAAGTTGCCGGAAAAACTGTACAGTATATGTTTGATGATTTATTTAAAGATTATACTGAGTTAAAGGCTGAACATCTTGGCTCAGCCTGTTTTATAAACGACGGCAATGGTAATTTTAAAATGACAGACCTGCCTGAGGATTTACAATTAGCGCCTATTTTTTCTTTTCAAAAAGTAGGTGAACATCAGGGTAAAAATACTTATTTATGTGGTGGTAATTTCTTTGATGTAATACCTTATGAAGGCAAGTATGACGCACAGCCGTTAGCCTTGTTTAGTGTAGATAAAAATAATGCTATGGCTTATTTACCCCAGGCAGGCTTAGCTGATTTAAAGGGACAGGTAAGAGATATTAAATTACTGCATACTGCTAAAAATGGCAATGTGATTTTAGTAGCAAGAAATAATGAACGGCCTGTGCTTTATAAACAAAAATAAAAAATCACCAAAGCAAATGATATGAAAAACATTTTTATAATTACTTTAATTTTATTAGGTTTTAGTTGCAGTAAATCCTCTAACAATGATGTAACGCCGCCTCCCGTTACACCATCTGGTTTTACTTTAACGTCGCTATCTGTAAATGGCGCTTCTTCTCAAACCTTATATAGAGATGTAAGTATCACACCTGCAATAACATTTAAATTTTCAACAGCAATTAACCATAGTTCGGTTGCCGGCAGCATTTCATTAAAAGCATCTGCGGGAAGCACCATAAATTATACTGTTTCATATACTAACGACAGTGTTCTTGTTATACAACCCACTACGCCTCTTTCCTACCTTACTAAATATAATCTATCGTTATCTAATGGGTTAAAATCTATGGCGGGTGGTAACCTTAATACAGCAACGCAAATATCTTTTATAACCGGGCTGGATTCCTCAGATAAATTTCCACGGGTTTCAGATGATGCATTATTGGATATTGTTCAACAAAAAACCTTAAAATATTTTACTGATTTTGCTCACCCGGTTTCCGGTATGGCAAGAGAAAGAAATTCTTCAGGTGACGTAGTAACTACGGGTGGTACAGGCTTTGGTGTGATGAGCCTGATAGCCGGTATAAACCGAAATTTTATTACCAGGGCCGAAGGCTTAGCTCAAATTATAAAGATTGTAAATTTTTTGACGAATAATTGCACCCGTTATCATGGCGCATTTTCTCATTGGATAAATGGAGCTACCGGCGCCACTATTCCTTTCAGCCCAAAAGATGATGGCGCAGATCTTGTGGAAACGTCTTATATGATGCAGGGCTTATTATGCGCAAGGCAGTATTTTAATACTGCTGATGCAGCAGAAACAGATCTTAGAAATAAAATAAATACATTATGGAACGGGGTAGAATGGAGCTGGTTCAGGCAAAATAATCAAAATGTATTGTATTGGCACTGGAGCCCAAATTATAATTGGGACATGAATGTTCAAATAAAAGGCTGGAACGAAGCGCTGATAGTTTATACTTTAGCTGCTTCGTCTAATATTGATTCTATTCCAAAAATTGTTTATGATAACGGATGGGCTGATAATGGAAGCATTAAAAATGGCAAAACTTTCTATGGATTTACTTTGCCATTAGGCCCCGATTTGGGCGGACCATTATTCTTTGCACATTATTCTTTTTTGGGAATAAACCCTAA
>CAXSDW010000148.1:0-6155 GCA_964236235.1 uncultured Chitinophagaceae bacterium | reverse complement strand
CGCATGATCCCATGCAATATCAAATGCCGAAAGACCGCCAAGTGAAGCACCAGCAATCGTTACAGAATGAAATTTTCTTACACCTGTTTTCTTTTTAATAAAAGGATATAATTCATCATCAATAAAGGCAGAATATTTTGCAGCATCACTTCCATTGTTCTGGTAATCAGGAAACCCGGCAACACCATAATCCTGCATCCTGTTATCGGTATTGATTCCTACAACAACCAATGGCTGTATCATTTTCTTTTTATAAAGGCTGTCAACTGTTTCTTTCACTCTTAGTTTACTTATATCCTGACCGTCATTAAGCAATAAAAGGTTCAAAGTATTTTTTTCGTCAGGCAATGGAGTAGTTATAATATTAAGAGCAATATGTTTTTGCAAATGCCTGGAATAAATGCTGTCGTCGCTTACTTTGATTTTACTTTTGCAGGCAACATTGGTAATTATTACAACAAATAAAAAACGCAAAACAAGATTTTTCATTAACAATTCTTTTAGTCATCTAAAGTATAAAAATTTGGTGGCATAAGTATTAGCATGTAAGTTTGCCGCTCATTTAAACCGCGAAGTAGAGCAGCGGTAGCTCGTCGGGCTCATAACCCGAAGGTCGGAGGTTCGAACCCTCCCTTCGCAACAATTAAGCCCCATGTTTGGGGCTTTTTAATTATGTTTATAGTTTACGCATTATATTCTAAAAGTTATAATAAAATATATATTGGCATGACTTCGAATATTGATGAAAGATTTAAGTCACACAATGAATTAGCAAAAAAAGGATGGACAAAGAGTTATCGTCCATGGTCAATCGTTTATAATGAAGAACACATTGGAAAAGCAGAAGCCTTAAAAAGAGAAAGGCAACTGAAAAGCAATAAAGGCAGGGATTTTATACGATCTTTAATTAACAAATGAAATTTTAGAGGGCTTATATCCGCCGGTTGGCGGACGGAGGTTCGAACCCTCCCTTCGCAACAATTAAGCCCCATGTTTGGGGCTTTTTAATTTAAGTACTTTCACTAAATGAAATCTGGATTTGTAAATATTTTTGGAAAACCAAACGCCGGCAAAAGCACGCTGCTAAATGCTTTAATAGGAGAGAAGCTGGCCATTGTTTCATCTAAAGTGCAAACTACACGCCATCGGATAAAAGGAATTTTAACCACTCCGGGTTACCAGATAATTTTTTCAGATACTCCGGGCATAATCGAGCCCAAATATAAGCTTCATGAAAAAATGATGCAGGCAGTGAAGGGCGGCCTTGAAGATGCTGATGTAGCATTGTTGATTGTTGATGTAAAAGATGATCTCAGGGAAGCTAACGATATTTTTACTTCATTAAATTTAAAAGTGCCTGCCATAGTGATTATAAATAAAGCTGATGTGGCTGATGAAGAACAAATAACGCATGCCAAAGATTTCTTTTTACAACAGCCTTATTGTACGAAAGTGACTGTGGTATCGGCTTTAAAGAAAAAAGGAATTGATGAATTGTTGACAAATATTGTAAACATCTTACCCAAAGGTGAACCTTTTTATGAAGGTGATAACTTAAGCGACCTGCCGGTAAAATTTTTTGTAAGTGAGCTGATAAGAGAAAAAATCTTTTATTTGTACCAGGATGAAATTCCTTATCATTCCACTGTATTGGTACAGGAATTTAAAGAGAAACAAACACTGGTAAAAATTACAGCTGATATCATTTTACAAAGAGAAACACAAAAAGGTATTGTACTTGGGCAAGGCGGAAAAATGATAAAAAAGCTTGGCACAGATGCAAGAAAAGATATTGAAGAATTTTTGGGAAGAAAAGTTTTTTTAGAGTTGTTTGTAAAAGTGCGGCCAAAGTGGAGAGATAATGAGTTGCAGTTAAGAGAGTATGGATATTAGGCTGGTGAATGGGCAATGGTGAGTGGTCAACAGGCAAACTATTTTCGATTCACCATTCACAATTGACCTTTTAAAACAGAGAAATGAATTCGTTTGGCAGAATTTTCAGGGTAAATATTTTAGGAGAATCGCATGGCGATGCAGTTGGAATATTAATAGATGGATGCCCTGCCGGAATGCCTTTGAGCCAGGATGATTTTACAATTGATATAGAAAGAAGAAAACCTGGAGCCAAAGGAACTACTCCAAGAAAAGAAGACGATATACCCGAAATAATCAGTGGTGTGTTCCATGGAAATACAACGGGTACGCCTATAACTATTTTATTCAAAAATAATAATACACGAAGCACAGATTATGAAAAACAACGGGCTGTTCCAAGGCCGGGGCATGCAGATTTTGTTGCGTCAAAAAAATTTGGTGGCTTTGAAGATTATCGTGGTGGCGGGCATTTTAGCGGAAGATTAACCGTGGCACTTGTTGCTGCAGGTGTTGTTGCGAAAAAGATATTAGGTCATTTATTCACAGATGAAGCTTTGCATAAGCCAGCCATTAATATCAATGCAACTATTCTTGAAGTTGGCGGAGAAGCTGACATGGAAAAGGGTTTACGAAAAGCCATTGATGCAAAAGATACAATTGGTGGTATAGTAGAATGCAGGGTAAATAATTTACCTGTTGGTTTAGGTGAGCCTTTTTTTGATTCTGCTGAATCATTAATAAGTCATGCAGTATTCGCCATACCTGCTGTAAGAGGAATAGAATTTGGTACAGGCTTTTCAGCAGCCAAAATGTTTGGAAGTGTGCATAATGATGCCATTGAAAACATGGATGGCACTACAACTACAAATCATTCAGGCGGCATTGTTGGCGGATTGACGAATGGGAATGAACTGGTTTTTAGAATAGCAATAAAACCTACTTCTTCCACACCAAAGGAGCAGCAAACTTTAAACATTAGTACCGGTAACGTGGAACCATTTTCAGTAAAAGGCAGACATGATCTTTGTATTGCGTTAAGAGTTCCTGTAGTGCTTGAAGCAGTAACAGCAATGGTTTTAGCCGATATGATGATGATTGATTACAAACAACAGGCTTTTATTCCGAAGGTATAATATGCGCTTTCTTAAACATACTTTTTCTATACTTCTTTTTTCTTTTCTTATAGCAATAAATTTTTTATGCAGGGGAAAACATGCTGTAAAAGAAAAAGAAATAGTAAACGCTCCCGCTAAAATGGATGAGCGGGTTAATGAAAATATCAGCGACATTCTGCAATATGCTTTAGCTAATAAGGGGAAAATAAATGACTCAATAAAGCTTTTTCTTACTCCTGTTGTACAATCTTTTTACGATGAAAAGAAATATGGAAATGTGTGGAGCAAAGATGAACACTGGCAAGCCGTTGCAGATTCATTGTATGATTTTATTGGGCATGCTGAATTGTATGGACTTTTTCCGAATGACTACCATTTAAAAGATTTGCTTCAGATAAAGCGCAGGCTTTCCCGGGATACAATCGCAAAAACAGATGCAATTTTATGGTCTGATGCAGACCTTATGCTTACGGATGCATTCATGAGAATTTTACAACACTTAAAGCAAGGGCGCTTGTTACCTGACAGTGTTTCTGTGCCAAAAAGTAATTCAGCTACCAAATCTTTCTTTACAAACAATTTGAGCAATGCGCTTAAATCAAATTCTGTTGCACTAATCTTAAACAGCGTAGAACCTAAACATTCCGGCTATGTTGAGCTAAAAGAAAAACTACCTGAATTTTTAGATAGCATGGATAAAACCATTTACACATACCTGTTTTATCCAAACAAAGATTCATCGGCATTTATAAAAGATTTACAAAGGAGATTACAGCAAAGTGGGTTTATGGATTCTACTAATAAATCTATTGACTCTGCTGAACTTTCAGGTGTAATAAAAAAAGTTCAGCAAAAAAAACATATTAAACAAGATGGTAAAATATCAACGGCATTAATAAATAGTTTAAATTCAAATGACCAGGAAAAGTTTAAAAGAATTGCTATAAATCTTGACCGGTATAAACTCTTGCCCGATTCACTTCCTGAAAAATATATTTGGGTGAATTTGCCAGCTTATTATTTGAAAGTGATAGAAGATGATACTGTTGCAATATGGTCGAAAGTGATTGTAGGTAAACCTGAAACACATACTCCTGTGCTTAATAGTTACATTAGTGATATGGTAACTTATCCGCAATGGACTATACCAAATAGCATTATTAAAAAAGACATATTGCCTGCATTAAAAAGCGATCCCGGCTATCTTTCCAGGAAAGGTTTTACGCTGTTTGATCTAAAAGGAGAACCTGTAAATCCTTATAGCATAACATGGGCAAAATATACTAAAGGAATACCTTATAAAATAAGGCAGGGAAGCGGTGATGATAATGCATTGGGTATTTTAAAATTTAATTTCAATAACCGTTATAATGTTTACCTGCACGATACCAATCAGCGCTATCTTTTTAAGAATACTACAAGAGCATTAAGTCATGGATGTGTGCGTGTGCAAAAATGGGAAGAGCTTGCTTTTTTTATTGCAAGAAATGATAGCAGTAATGCAAAAGAAGATGATAGTTTAAGGTACAACAGTGATTCTATAAAAACATGGCTTGCTAACAAAGTAAGAAAAAGAATTGCAGTTAACACTAAGCTTCCTTTGTTTATCCGGTACTTTACCTGCGAAGCTAAAAACAACAAAATTGTTTTTTATGATGATATATATGGAGATGATAAAATTTTAAGAGGCAAGTATTTTGCAGGTAAATATGCTGAATAGTAATAAATATTTTCTATTTTGTAAGAATTGACTTGCTCTAAAAATATCCAATACATAAATATTCATCTGTGAAGAAGTTCATTTGCATATCCTCATCAATTATATTGTTTATTTTATTTTCTTCTGATATTACGGCGCAGCAGTTTGTAAGTGATGAGATCAAACTTCGTACATCCTGGAAAAAGATTATTATCAAATATGGATTAGCAAGTTTTTATGCAAAAAAATTTAGCGGCCGTCAAACTTCAGACGGGTCATTTTATGATGCTGAAAAATTAACTGCAGCCTGTAACGTGCTGCCATTAGGCACCTGGGTAAAAGTTACCAATATCATAAACGACAGATCTGTTGTGTTGCACATAACTGATCATCTGCATAGAAAAAACAGGCGGCTGATAGATGTTTCTAAATATGCAGCCCGTAAACTGCGTTTTATTTCGAGAGGAATTACAAAAGTAAAAGTTGAAGTGTTAAACAGAAGGAAATACTGATAAGATAAATGGTTATGATTTGTAACCGGGTATAATTTTTTGTGATGTATTTAATTTTCCGGTTTTAATGTTAACTATTACTTTTGCCCGGTAAATAACAATCATGTTTATGAAGAAACTTTACCTGCTCATTTTTGCCATTTCCGTTTTCTTAAACTGCTTTTCGCAAAGTGATTATATAAGGCAGCCGGCTTTTGGATTTAGTTTTATTTATAATGATTTTCAAACTGCTTCGGAAATAAGGTCGAATGGCCTGGTTAGCGTTATACGTGCCAAAAATTTATTCAGGCCAAGCCGGATGAGCCCGGGAATTGCCATAAATTATATCAACGGATTGAGTAATCATGCAGATTTTATAGGTGCGTTAAGCGTATCTTCTATTAGTAATTCTTCAACAAATCCGATAGGTTCTTATACTTCACATAATGATCTTTTATTTGAAGCAAGTGCATCATTAAATCTTAAGTTACTTACAGATAGATATTGGGTGTCTCCGTTTATAGATGTGGGTGTTGGCGCCAGTGAATTTAATACAAGCTATGCTGCTTTTACACCTGTTGGCGCAGGTTTGCAGATAAACATTTCAGATGAAACTTTCCTTTTAATAAATTCACAATACAGGATACCGGTTACTCAAAATTCGCATTATCATTTTTATCACAGCATAGGTATTGCGGGTAATATTTTTAATAGAAAAGTACAGGCACCCAAAGCAGTGGAATTGCCTGTAATTATGGATAGAGACGGAGATGGAGTTGTAGATAGCGTCGATGCATGTCCTGATGTTGCCGGCCCGGCTTCTTTAAAAGGCTGTCCCGACAGGGATGGAGATGGCATTACAGACAACACAGATGATTGCCCTGATGTTGCCGGTCTTGCTAAATACCACGGCTGCCCGGTACCTGATACAGATAAAGATGGTATAAATGATGAAGAAGATAAATGCCCGAACGT
>CAXSDW010000147.1:3994-6190 GCA_964236235.1 uncultured Chitinophagaceae bacterium | reverse complement strand
AATAACCGCTAACTATTAAATTGCCGCAGGTGATGATCAATATGTTTATACACCAGGTAACCCGTATCTTCTTTGGTCATTGGTCCAAAAAAAGGATGAATAAAGCCATCGTTTGAAAAATGGTTGTACTCATCAAGTAGCCCGATCCATTTCTTTTTTTCTTCAGCGACATCAGCATTCTCCTTTATTTTAAAAGAAGGAACGGTAGGCATATTTTTTTTGATTGGTTTATCTTTCATCATATCTTTTAACGCCAGCTTGCCAAACAGCTTGCCAATAAATGATTGTTTATACTTCTTTTTGCCTATCGCCATCTCATCCCATTGCGTACAATGCTTTAGCATCTGCGACACATTCATTTTGCCCCATTGAGCAGTGCTGTTTTCGTTAAGTGAATTAATTCTATTGATTATTTCGTCTCTTGTTGCTTTGTCAAATATTGTTTTCATATTGAGATGTTAAATAAGGCAAACTTAATGTGTATTGGTAAAATTGAAGCTGGGCGAAGACGACAAACAAGTGGTAGATTGCGACAAATTTAATTGTTTGATCTAATACCTATTTTCTCATACCAGTGCTTTTATGTAAATAATAAAGGGGTTTTAAATTAGTGTTACCTGCGATCCAAAAGGCGTTTGCATGAACACAAATTGAAGCAATCTTTACAGTTTGATTGATTTAGCTCTCGATAAATTACTCATCATTTAATCCCTTTCCATTGAGAATCTGCTGCATATATTTTTCAACTCTTGACTCCCGGGTTTTGGATTGTTTGGGTGCAGAAAAATAAAGATTGTATGCTCTTTGCCGTCCCGGCGTTAATGTCTCAAAAGCAGTTTTCAAGGCAGGGTCTTCATTTAACTTCTTTTGAAATTCTTCGGGAATGATGAATTCTTCTGTCTTTTTAAGAGGCACTTTCAAACCGGCTTTTTCCACTTCAATCGCTTCATATATATAGGCTTTCACGGTGGGTTCCATCTCAACTATTTCCTTAACACTGGTGAACCGGATCTGGCGGGCGGCCTGCACATTTTTTGTTTGCTGGATAAGAATATCATTGGCATCATTTAACAAGGCACCCTTAAAAAACAAAAGCGCACAGTATTCTTTAAACACATGTATTAAAACGATGTTACTTTTCTCAAACGTGTAGCATGGGCAACCCCACTTCAATTCTTCAGTAAGCCCACAATCGAGAACGATCGTTCTTAACCGCTTAATTTCTTCCTGCCACTTTTTGGCTTTACTAAAATAAAAATCAACCTTAGGATTCATTATGTTCATTTGATACGCTTTAATAAAGTGAGTGTCGCTCTGCTAAAATAGCTTGTTTCGTTGCTTCAATGCCATGTCCAAATTTTACTATGCAATGTTTGCCGGAGTTTTAGCATTCAATTTTTTGTTGCCCTAATCTTTCTCCGGATAACTCTCCAGGTGTGCATTACAAAACCTGTATACATTATCGTTTACAGCAAGTATCGCCGTTATAAACCCACCTAAAATTGCTATCAAAAATAACGTTTCAGATGCGATAGACCTCTTTTTGCCAACTTTTTTATTGCTGCAATATTTGCCAATATAATTTATCAACTTTAAATTGTCATATCTTTTGTAATTGCCTGTGGCATTGGCTGCAGGTTGGAAGAGCAATTTTTAATCTGTTCATTATCTAACAATTTTTCTTCCTCGTAATTCGTTCTATCTTCAACAATGTTCAGGAGTAAAATATATACACTACCACAAGAAGCAGTCAACGTTGCTGAAGTGTTGAATTAATTTAGTGATGAAACCTGCTTTTTTAATATTCCTCAGTTTTTTAGGTAACCAGCTTGTTTTACAGAGTCAAACAAGCGAAACTTTTAAATTAGCAGAATATACTAAAAGAACGCTTTCTATCGCTGATCCTAAATTAACCCCACAGCTTTCTGAATCTTTTGGCCGCATTATAGTTGAAGATGCCAGGTATGATACTTCTATAATAGGATTTACCAGTAAAACTTATTTTACAGTCAACTCGCTAAGCAAAAACATAGAAAGGTATTTCAATATTAGTTTTACTCACAAAGAAGCGGATACGGCAAACACCTTAATAATTTTTATAAAAAAACTATGGGTAACACATCAGCTTAAGTTGCAAAAAGGTGCATGGGCAGGCGGTATTTTATGGAAGACAGAATGTTTTTATAAAACTAAAAA
>CAXSDW010000147.1:0-3894 GCA_964236235.1 uncultured Chitinophagaceae bacterium | reverse complement strand
TTCAAAAGTAATTCTCCAAAATATACTTCTTATGAATTTAAGAGTGGTAAATTAACCGACGCATTATATGTTAAAGATTCAAGCGGAGAAGCCCGGTTGGTACGCAACGTTTGGGGATTTTGTGATGGAAATAATTTATTCATTAAATCATCGGAAAAATTTTTTAAATTAATAAGATCAAATAATACATTTTATTTGAAAGGAGTGAAAGACATTACCCGGAGTGTGAGCCGGAATATTATGAAATCCAGGGTGTTTCAATTATTTATCCCGGCAAATGACGACACACCAATAAAAAGCGTAAACTATCATCTTTATTACTACCCGTATCAATTAGATATGGACGATGGAAATATGTTCTAAACATAAAGTAAGCACAAAAACAAAAGGCAGTAAAGCTTAGGAAGTGCCTTTTACAAAAAAGAAATATACTAATTTTAGTAAGCAGTTATTTCTGCATAAATATTCTACAATAATTTTTATTGGATACTAACAACCCATATCAGGAAATTGAATTGATTGATTTGCTCAGGCAGAAAGATATACGGGCATATGATTACTTCTATGATAAATACGCACCAGCTCTTTATGGTTTTATATTACGAATAGTAAAAAAGGAAGAAACAGCGAATGATGTATTGCATGAAATTTTTACTACTATCTGGTTTAAGATAAACGACTATAATCCGGAGAAACAAAGACTATTTTCGTGGTTGTTAAAAATTACCCGTGATGCAGCTATTTACCAGCGGGGAACAATGTACCCGGAACAAAATTTTAAGCAGCCTGCCGTAAGTGGTGAGCAAACCATACCTGCTGTAATAAATTTTGCCGCATTTGAAGATGGATCTAAAAATGTATTACCACAATTAAAGGAAGAGAACAGGGCATTGATTGACCTCTGCTTTTACCAGGGCTTTACACAATACCAGATAGCCGAAACACTAAATATTCCTTTAGAATCGGTAAGTACAAGAATAAAAAATGCTTTAACAGATTTAAGAAAATCATTGGCTAAGAAGTGAATATTAAAGAATACAAAGAAAGTGGAATTATTGAAAGCTATGTGCTGGGGCAAGCTACAGAGGCAGAGCAACGTGAATTTGAGTCTGTATGCGCAAAATATCCGGAAATAGCGCAGGCAAAGGAAGCTTTTGAGTTATCATTAGAAGAGCAATTGATGAAGGAGGGCTTAGAGCCTCCGCCAGCCCTAAAACAACAGATCCTTGAAACTATAGCTGTTGCTGCCGTTGAAGGCAATGTAATTAAAAAACAAATGGTACATACTACGCTTGTGCACAGCATAACTGTGTGGAAAAGTATTGCTGCTGCTTTTATTATATTATTAGCAGGTACTTGTTATTATACTTACTCCTTAAATAATAAGTACCAAAAATCACAAAGAGAGAATAATGAATTACAAAATCAACTGGCAACTTCCAATATTAATAATCCCATTATTGCCTTAAATCCCATCGTTAAAAAGACTTCCACCAAATGGGCGGCCATGATTGAGCCAACTAATGCATCGCATTGCATGGCGCATGTATATTGGGATACTGTTTCAAAAAATATTTACCTCTTGTTGGGTAATGTGCCTGCACCTGTCTCACATAAGCAATTTCAACTATGGGCGCTTCAGGACAGCCAGCCTGTGGACCTGGGCGTTTTTGATGCCACCAAAGAAGGCCAGGTGCTGCAAATGAAAAAATTATACAAGGCAAAGGCATTCATTATTACTCTTGAGCCAAGAGGCGGCAGTACTACTCCAACAATGAAAACTATATACGCAACAGCAAAGTTATTAAACAAGTAACCCTCACTCCAGGGAATTCGTGCAACACTTATGAATTTGTAAAGAAAAATCCGTAGGATGAAATAAATAATTCACTCGCTTTACTTCTTTAGTTTACAAAAAAAGCCCGCATTATTATAAATACGGGCTTTTAGTTTTATTGAAGCTGAATTACAATTTTATCAGTCTCACTGTTTTTATGGTTGTATTTTGTTTTACTTCAACAAAATAATTGCCAGGCTGTAAATCCTGTCCTGCATATAAAGTAGTGTTAGGCTGAACATGATCCATAACTTTTAAAGTTCTGCCAAATAAATCAGTAATTCTTAGTGTTATATTTTCTGGCTGAGTGCTCCTAACAATTAACCCAAAAGAAGATGTGGAAGGATTAGTCAATACTTTTACAATTAACTCATCAGACACTTCCTTTACATCAACTGATGCCGGAGGTGGTGCTATAGATAATGTATTTGCTGCAACACTTCCGCTGTACGAAATTGTGCTGTTGCACGAAGGCGGGCATGTTACTGAAATATCATCAATGAACAGGTAAAGATTATTAGGATCATTAGCTGCCATTTCTCCGCGGAAGCGATACCTGAAGTTTGCATTTTGATAAGCCAAAGGAACAGCAATACTCACGGCTGTTTTTCCATAGGCTCTGTAGCTGTTAAATAATTGCGCTGAAGTAGAGCCTGCAATTTCCGTCCAGGTATTTCCATTATCCTTTGAAAAATCTAATCTCAGGCTTGCATTGTTATCATAAGCAGTACATGCATATGTCCATAAAGTAAAGTTTATTTTAAGTTGATCAGGACAACAAACTCCGCTTAAATTTAATACCGGGGAAGTTGCACTGCATGTGCCTGCTCCCGTTCCTGCTGTTTTAAAATTTACAATTTTTAATGCGTAAGAAGTAGAAGGAGAGTAATACGGCTTAAGTACAACTATGGTTGCATGGCTGTTTGAGTTGGCAGTCCATGTGCCGGCGGAACCTGTAAAAGTTTTATTAATAAGAGAAGCGCCAAACCCGGTATTGAATTCGGTGGGAAAAGTTTCTGTGTACTGTGTAGTAGCAGCACATTTAACTACATGAAAACCTGCATCAATTGAATTATTAGTTTGCCCTGCTGATATAATTACTGAAATATCACCGTTAACAGGGTCGCTGTCAATATCTCCATTAGTGCCTTGTTTTGCATAAGAAGCAACATATCCTGAAGGTGTGGTAAATGTAACCTTGTATGTACCTGCGGGTAAAGCGGCAAAATTATAAGCACCATTGTTATCTGTGGTTTTAATAGCCATAGTTCCAGCCGGATAAGTTAATTTAACAGAAGCACCCGCAATCCCGGGTTCTCCGCTATCCTGTATACCATTATTATTTACATCATTCCACACGAAGTTGCCTATTGATGCATTATTTGAAGAGCCGCCAGTTACCGTTAAGCAAATTGCATCTAACTTTAGCCAGTTACAATCTATATCACCTTCCACTCTCACTTTTACCGTACCTGCAGGAACCACAGAGATTAAGGTGAATTCCTTTAATTTATAATCAGGCTTATCAACATCTTTATCAACTATTACTGAATTGCTTGAAAGTAAAGTGCCACTATTATTATAAAATCCAAGAATCAGTTTTGGATTGCAACTAATGCCCTGAGTATGCGTACCGGCCCATGCTTTTAAAGTAACTGTTGCACCAACTGCAATGCCTGTAACATCCTGCCATACTTTTGCGGTACCATAAGTTCTTTGTAAAAATGCGTTTTTAGCTCCGCAGATAACATAACCTGTTCCTGTAGTTAAATTTCCACCACTGCTGTTCCAGCCAGTAGTACCGTTTTCAAAGCTTCCGTTAATTAAAATATCACTTGCAGAAGGAGTACAACCGCAAAATGTAACAACCGGTTGAATTGTGATAATTACTGTTGCAGAAGCGCAATCATGAGGCGTAGATCCATCACATAATTGATAAGTGAATACATCACTGCCAGAGAAGTTCGCGGCAGGAGTATAAGTATAATTGCCACTTTCATCTATTGTTACTGTGCCATGAGAAGCGCCACCATTTGTTCCAACTAAAGTCCAAACAT
>CAXSDW010000146.1:0-6247 GCA_964236235.1 uncultured Chitinophagaceae bacterium | reverse complement strand
GAAGAACAATCATTATCAACATCGCAAACCTTGTAATTAAATACATCAGTACCATTATAGTTTGCAGCCGGAGTATAAGTATAATTGCCGCTTGCATCCATTGTCACTGTGCCATGAGAAGCGCCACCATTTGTTCCAATTAAAGTCCAAACATTTCCACCATCACCACTTGGAGTATCATTTGTTGTAACAATACCATTAACTGCTACATCTTCATTAGTTGTATTAACATCGTTTACAGCCACCGGTAACTGGTTTACCAGTGTAAATAAAATAGTTGCTGTGCCGGTGTTCGTTGATGTTTCAGATGCATTATCAATTGCCACAAAAGGAATAACAACTGTAGTTGCGCCATCTACCGGGTCTACCTTGATAACCTGTGTAGAATTGCCATTTGCATCTGCAGTTATTTTAGCTCCTGAAGGAAAGGCACCCGCAAACTGCGCCTGGGTATATATTGTTCCATCTATTGTAATGCTGTTAGCATTGGCTGCCGGATAAGAAATGACAATAGAATTTACAAGGCCATCCGGATCGCTGCTTAATGTAATGTTGGAAAAAGTATTTGCCGGTACAGTTGCACTGTTTGCGCCACCGGGGTTTGGAAGTGTTACCGTACCACTGCCCGCTTTTGGTAATTGTTCTATACCAAAATTTACATTTGTTATGCTTGCATCTACAGCCTTTACAGACACTCTTAAATCAGGCGTTCCTGGTTGAATTCCGTTTCCTGACTGATTTGAATTTCCAAAACTATCACCTGTTATAATCCAGTTAACCGGCAGTTGCGAATTATTAGGAGCAGCGTCACCTGCGGCAACATTGATTGAAGAAATCACAACCGTATAATTTGTATTTCCCATTAATTGATTATCGAAAACATAAGCGCCATCAGGTGTAACAGTAACTTTTGCTTTTACAAGATTATCTTCTCCAACTAAATATGCATAAAGCTGATTTCCTCCTGGCATCCCTGTACCAACACCATCAATAATAGAATTGGTTAATCCATTTGCATCATCAAAAATATTTCCGCTTAAACTAAATGCCAAAGTGTGATTTTCTTCAACAAAAAATCCCCCGCCAGCCATAAAGTCGAGACCTCCAACGCCGGAAGCAGCGCCGGTATTGAGTGGTACATTCGAAAGATTTATTAAATCTGTTGAAGACGTTACATCGTCGGGAAACAAAGCAATTCCATAAATAGTTGTTCTTGCAGGAATGCCCAATGATTGAAAACTTATATAACTTCCCTCAATAGGTTGTGGAACTATATTTTGATTTGGACGCATTTCAACATCTCCTGTATTTCTTTGAAAAACGGTAGAAGATATTGTAATGCCGGTTGAACCCCATGCTGTAGTTGGCCCGCTCATCAGGTTACCTAAAGTAGCCACTGCACCGGTTGCTGTTAAAGATGTAATTGCAGCAATTTTATAAGCATCATTTCCACCGCGTTCCATTAATAAAAAACCGGTCTTTACTACATCTGCAGCAGTTACACCGGTTGAAATAATCATATCAACTCTTTCAATATTATTTAATGTAGCACCGTTATCATTTGCAAATAAATTATCAGTTCCGCGGTTAACAATGTAGCTATTAATCAGGCTTTCCATTGTACCAACATATTCAGGAGGATAATACAATGTAGTACCAGCCGGAGTTGCCTTTGTTGCAGGACTTGGAACATTACCATTGTTTTGATAAAATGCAGTGAATTTTCCCAGATCAGAAACCTTCGGGTTCACTTTTCTTTTTAAGATTACATTATCATAAGGTGTAGTGCCAGCCCTTGGAATTGGCTTATAAGTTAATCCATCAACTACAAAATTTGTAATTACATTGTTAACTCCGTTTGTTGCAGCATTCTGGCTGCCAAATTTTACATTGTACTGGTTGGCTGTCGGGTATTCAGGATCATTTCCATAACCATTAACAGTTGCACTTTTTTTAACCGGCACCTGGTTAGTTGTAGTAATTGAAGAAGGCGCTTTTTGGCCCATTGCCTGTGCACTTAAAAGTATAACAGCTGTTAATAAACATGTATTAACAACACTTCTCCAGTGCGAATTGCGAACCTTAAGATGTGCAGGCTGCAATTTTGTTTTAACAACTTGCACATTAATCCCTTGCTGAAAAAGAATGAATGCGGCTTTAAATAAAAAGTAAAAAAAATGTTGAAGTTTTTTTTGTGCTGCATCAATTAAAGAATTACCGTTTACATTAGTAATGTGGTTAATGATTTCTGTACCATAATTTGTTTTGGAAATTTCTTGTGTTTTTTGGGTAAATGAAGATTTCATTCTGTCTTAAGTTTAATAATTAGAGGAAAGCGTTAATGAAAAGTTGTGGTATAAGAACAATGCAATACTTTTTATGTATTGATTACAGAATTTTGGGGGTATTTTTCGAGGTATGTGGCGCTTTATGTATAAGCAGTATTTATTTGACGTTTATGTATGCGCATTAAATTGCACACTTATTTTAAGCATAATTGCATTTAATAAACGATCAAAAAAAATAACATTATTATTATCAAACAGTAGCTAATTCAAAAGATTGGGGGCAATAATATCAAAAGATGATTGGGGGAAAAAAGTCAGAGCCGCAAAAGTAATAATTACATTTTTATAAAGCAAGTGTTTAAAGAAATATGGTGAAAAATTATTAATGTGATGATATTTTTTAACTGATAAGCATATAAATAGAATTAATATCCTGATTACTTATTGCGAGATATTTGTGAATGACCACGAAAGGGTTTTAACTACTTATATTTACCCTAATGAAATGGTGGAAGATTTAGCAGTATTCTCGAAAGGCAACAACGCAGTAACGTATTCGATTAAATATTGAACTTATCAAAGCAAATAAATATATAATCAACGATGTTTATAATAGTTATACTTAAACAACGATTGAAAAAGTTTATAGATTTTAAAAATATTAATTGACCTATCAAAATTATTCATGAAACACAATTTAGCGCAATCAGCAATCATCTTTTTATGTGCCTTCTTTAGCTTGCATGTATTTGCACAAAATGAAAGGGTAGGGATTTTTGATGGGCATGGCGATGTAGGAACTAACATAAAGCCAGGATCAGTAACATTTATCCCGTCAACCGGGCAATATGTAATTTCCGGTGCCGGAGCTAATGTATGGGCTGATCATGATGAATTTCAATTTGTCTGGAAAAAAATGACCGGAGATTTTATTCTTTTTACAAGAGCAGAATTTTTAGGCAACTGGGTTAATTATCACCGGAAAGCTGGCTGGATGGTACGCAAAAATCTTGATGCAAATTCACCTCATGTAAATGCTGTTGAGCATGGTGATGGGCTTACTTCTCTTCAATTTCGCAGAACAGCAGGAGCGCAAACAGAGGAACATAAACTTAAGATGACACATGCAAATATTCTTCAACTGGAAAGAAAAGGTAATCAATATATCATGCGTGCAGCCATTTATGGAGATACTTTTGAAACCGATACAATATCTGATATAGATCTTGGAAATGAAGTATATGTTGGCCTTTTTGTTGGCTCGCATAATGCAGATGTAGTGGAAACGGGCGTTTTCAGTAATGTAAATATTACCATTCCTTTTAACGGAATTGCTGATCAAAGAACGCAGATGACTCTTGGTAGTAATCTCGAACTGCTTGATGTAGCTTCGGGTAAAAGAGAAGTTGTATACGAGGTGCCTTATTCTATACAAGGTCCCAATTGGACAAAAGACGGAAAATCTATATTTTACAATAGCAGTGATGGACTGATCTATAATTTTGATTTGGCCAGCCGTAAGCAGCAACAACTAAATACCGGTGATGTTAAAAATAATAACAACGATCATGTGTTTTCTTTTGATGGTAATATGCTTGGCTTAAGCAGCAATGTAAAAGAGTCAGGTGGTTCTATAATATATACAGTTCCTGTAAAAGGTGGTACGCCAAAACAAGTAACACCTAAAGGTCCGTCCTATTTGCATGGCTGGTCTCCTGATGGTAACAGCCTGGTATTTTGTGGTTCACGTGGCGGTGAATATGATGTATATCGAATACCGGTTGATGGTGGAACCGAAATTCAATTGACATCAACTAAAGGCCTGGATGATGGCCCGGAATATACACCCGATGGAAAGTATATTTATTTTAATTCTGTACGCTCCGGCCTGATGCAGATATGGAGAATGAAACCGGATGGCAGCGGACAGGAACAGGTTACCAATGATGATTTTAATAACTGGTTTGCACATATTTCACCAGATGGTAAGTCGATGGTGTTTTTATCTTTTCTTAAAACTGAGGTAGAGCCTGGCATACATCCACCTTATAAACATGTGTATTTGCGAATGATGCCGGTAAGCGGTGGAACGCCTAAAGTAATTGCCTACGTTTATGGCGGCCAGGGTTCTATCAATGTTCCATCATGGTCTCCGGATAGTAAAAGAATTGCCTTCATAAGTAATACCGATAATTCTAAAAAAAATCGTAGGTTATAAAAAAGGATGATATAGACCTTTTGAGAATGCAGCAATACTAATAATGAAATGCATTTGATCAGAGTATTTTACTTATTCAGGAATCGTTGATGGTATTCTATTAGTGATTGTTAAGCGTTTTTCAACCTGATTCAAATCTTTTATGCTGCTACAACTTTATAAATTGTTTAGATATCACTCCTGACCCACTTATCACCTTTATTGTGTATGATCCACTCACCAAAGATGAGACATCCAGTTGCAGATCATAATTTAAACTGCTTAATTGTATAACTTTCACAGTAACACCTGCAGCAGTTATTACTGATATTGCAGAACGTATGTTCCTTCCTAATTAGCGTCGTTACATAATTCCGGATAAAAAATAAACAGGTCAAGTGAACAGTAAAAGAAAAGCATAGCCCGATGTTTATTATCTTTAATAAACAACAAGTAAGTGGTGGCAGTGTGTTATAAAATATCATTGCATCTTAAGACTAATCGTTGTAAGAAAATATAAGACATGAAAAATGTAATAAGGTTTGTATTAATGGCCACAACCTTAATCTCGTGTATGGCAAACGTGAAGAATGATGCGCCAAAGCCGGGTAAAATTTCAATGGCTGGTACCTGGCAACTGTTAACCGGCACGGCCATAGAGAAAGGCGATAGCGTAGTAACAGATTATACCAAAAATGTTTCCTTCATTAAAATTATCAACGATACGCATTTTGCTTTTTTACAGCATGACTTAAACAAAGGGAAGGACTCTGTTCAGGTTTATGTTTCCGGAGGAGGCCGCTATTCGCTTAAAGATAATTTGTACACCGAACATTTAGAATATTGCAGTGCAAGAAATTGGGAGGGTAATGATTTTGCGTTTACTGTTAATGTCAATAAAGATACGCTGATTCAAAAGGGAATTGAGAAAGTGGAAAGTGCGGGAGTAAACAGAATAAATATTGAAAAGTATGTCAGGGTGAAAGAATAAGATCATGACCTGACAAAGTTTACAAATTCATTAGACAAATTAAAGAATTCATGTTTATAACTTGTCTCACTTGATTATAATTATTCAATAATGGGAACAATGGAAAACGTTTTTAACGTAAAACATTCAGCAAGTTTTTCACCAATACTATACCTCAAAAATGTTGCAGATGCGATTGAATTTTATAAAAAAGCATTTGACGCAAAAGAACTTCGGCGCTGGAGCAATGATGATGGCAGCGTACATGTTGGCGAAATGATGATTGAAGATGCATTATTTCATTTGCATGAAGAAGTTTCAGGAGAAGGTGAATTGAGCCCACCCACACTTGGCGGCACCTGCGTTGTAATCGGATTATTTGTTGCACAGCCTGATGAAGTTTTAGCAAAAGCAATTGCTGCCGGCGCAACTGAAACAAGTCCTATTAAAGATTATGACTATGGTTACAGGCAGGGGAATATTACAGATCCGTTTGGGCATCACTGGACTATTCAAAAAAGAATTTGACAAGAATGTACGCTTCGGTTTAAATTATAAAGAAGCGATGCTTATTCTAATCGTGGTGCCTGAATAATTACCTGCTTAATTTTTATATCACCATGTCCCTTATATATTGTCCGTCGGCCATGCTATAAAAGCTATAATAAACCCTGTAATTTGTATTGTTGGAATAGATGGATTCATCAAGTTTCAGTTGAATAGGATTGCCACCAACCTGGCTCATGTAGTAATGCCTGTCTTTTATAGTAAGCAATTTATCAGTAATCACGA
>CAXSDW010000145.1:3100-6371 GCA_964236235.1 uncultured Chitinophagaceae bacterium | reverse complement strand
TTGGATTTAATGCAAGAACTGAAGTATATGAAAATATGTTTGCAGCAGGCGTAATAGATCCTACAAAAGTGGTAAGAATAGCTTTGGAAAACGCAGCTTCTATTGCAGGTATGTTGTTGACTACAGAATGTGTAGTTTCTGACAAGCCTAAGAAAGATGAAGGCAGCGCTCATCCTCCAATGGGTGGCGGCGGAATGGGTGACATGGGATATTAATCTGAAAGTTATTGGGAATTTATTTCCAACTGATACAAATCCCCGTTATGAAAATAGCGGGGATTTTTTTTATAGATAACCAAACTAAAATAGTAATGCTATAAAAAAATTGATTTCTTAAAAAAAATAAATTGTAACCTGTCTGGAAGTAAAATGAATAATAAAGATTTTTTTGATTCAGCCTTTATTATTTTGTAAAAAAAGATCGTTTATTTATGTTCTACAAAAACAGGAGAATGATAAAATCCTGAGAGCGAATCTTTCACTCTTGCTGTATCAGAAAGCGGTAAGTTTATAACTTCAACAAGCTGGAAGTTTATTGAATCTGTGGTAGACATAGCTACATGATGTCCCCAACGGGTAAGCTTTTTAAAAAAGCTCACAGCGTCTCTCTTATTATCAATTTGCAAAACAATTTTAAAAGACGAATCAGCTGCATTCATATTTTGATGTGTTGTATTATCGTTTGCACTATGGTTTATTGCAGTGTCTTTGTTTCGCAAGGCCGAATCTGTCGCTGTTACAGGGTATTTTCCAATGATCGGATTTTCGTCTGTAACAGGATTTTTTGCGAACATAAAATGATAAATAGCCCAGCCGATCAATGCAAGTACAACTATCGAAATTAATACTGCCAACACTTTTTTACTATTATCATCCGGCTTCCTGTTATAGTCATTAAATAAGCCGGAGCTTACTTCGTTCTCATCTTCTTTTAAAGTTTTTGGCGCTTCTAACTTTAAGCTTACAAAGTTACCCGGTATAAATACCAATTGCCCTGTTTGTGCTTTATCCAGCGTGCCAAGCTTATCAATCGTAAAAGGTTTTCCTATATTTAGAAATTGCCTGCCAAGCATAAGAAATGAATCAAGATCAGAAGAAGCCAGCGGCTTTATTTTAGTTGTATGCTGTACAATTGAATCAATTAGAGAAGCATCTTCAGTGGCTTTGGGATTATACTCGAAAGACACAGCATTTGGCGGAATTACAACATCTTTTTCCATATCAGCCGGCACTGCAACTGATGAATCTAAACGAAATGTACCAATGCCCTGGAGAGTAACAATTTTCTTATTAAATAGATGTAACGCAATTACCTGCTCAATTTTCACGTGGTTAAATTTTATCTTAACAAACCTACCTATTATTGCTCAATCTTCAAAAAGCAAATACCTAAAACAGCCCCGGGGATCTTTTTAGTAATTCATTAATTTTATATAATGATTACGCACCAGGAAAAATTATTTATAGATTACTGGGATAAGAACCGCGAAAAACAAAAACGTTTATTTTACCAGTTAGCAGTCGGGCTGCCATTGGGATTAGTATTTGCGCTGCCGATTTTACTCAGCGTAATTTTTCATGATTGGTATAAGCAAATGATCTACATCTCAAACTCACAGATAACTGTAATACTCATTGCGGTTTTAGGCATCACTGTATTTTTTTCCTTATTTAGAATGAAATTTAAGTGGGAGCAAAATGAGCAATTATATAAAGAGTTAAAATATAAAGAAGAGCAGCCTTAAGCATTTTAATCACAAATTTTAATCGGTTATTTGTAAAAATTTTTTGAGATGAAAAGACTATTTTCTGTTGTTGTTTTATCACTTATTTTATTTTCCTGCACAAAAAATAACGCTGATCAGCAATGCTCTTATACTGATTCGCAGGTGGTGGCGCCTGATAGTGAAACGGTAAAAGTGAAGGCCTTTCTCGATTCAAGTGGTATAAATGCAGTAAAGCATGCTTCAGGTTTTTATTACAGCATTACCTCACAGGGAAGCGGCGCATCAGTTGTGAACCTGTGTTCAAATATTGCAGCAAAGTATACAGGCAGGTTTACCAATGGCGCTATCTTCGATTCAACTGCCACTGGAAGCACAGCATCTTTTGAATTAGGAAGAGTAATTGTGGGTTGGCAAAAAGGCATTCCGTTGTTGAACAAAGGAGGAAAAATTACTTTATATATTCCTCCATCATTAGGTTACGGGCCGCAAGACGTGAAAGATCCGCAGGGAAAAATAATAATCCCGGGCAATTCAATTCTCATCTTTGATATAGAGGTTGTAGATATATTCTAAAGATGAATTTTTCTTCTCGAAAGTCAATGGTCAGCCTTTGGCAAGTCATTTGTCAACGGTCAATTGTAAAGATTTATGCCTGGTATTGATTATTGATTGTTTGTTAAAGACTAATTGTTTATTATAGTGATTCAGAAAGTCATTTGTAGAATGTCATTTGTGCGTAATGTCTGTAAATAGGGAATGCTATTCTAAAGATGACAATTAACCATTGACCATTGACTATTGCCGATTCACCATTACTCCCCTGTTTTTTTGTAACTTCATACCTAATAATTTTTTCTAATTGAGCCACGAATCAATTTCTGTTTTTGATATGTTTAAAGTTGGTGTCGGTCCATCCAGCAGCCATACATTAGGGCCGTGGCGTGCTGCCAATATTTTTGTACAATCTTTAGAAGATAAAAATATCTTGCAACAGGTCAAAAGCATACAAGTTTTACTTTATGGCTCCCTTGCAAAAACTGGTATCGGGCATGGGACTGATGTGGCTGTTCAACTTGGCCTGAGCGGACTTGATCCTGTTACATTTAATGTAAATGATATTGAAGCAAAAATCAACGATATAAGATCAATGAAAGAATTAGTGTTGAACGGAAAACATGAAATCAATTTTGATCCGAATGACGATATAGATTTTTTGTTTTCAGAAACATTGCCATATCATCCTAATGCACTTACGTTTTTAGCAGCGTTTATTAACGGTGAACACATTGCAGAAACGTATTATTCCATAGGTGGTGGCTTTGTAAAAAAGGAAGGTGAAAACGCCGGCGCTGGTTCAGATATGATTCTTCCATTTCCCATAAATGATGCAAACGATCTTTTACACTGGTGCATGAAAACAGGAATGAACATTAGTGAAATAGTAATGGAGAATGAAAATGCGTGGAGAAGCGAAAAGGAAACAAGAGAAGGCCTGCTTAATATATGGCGGGTGATGAAGGATTGCATGTACCTCGGAAGTCACAG
>CAXSDW010000145.1:0-3000 GCA_964236235.1 uncultured Chitinophagaceae bacterium | reverse complement strand
AAATAAAAAAGAAGATAAGATCATCCAGTTTTTATTAACTGCATCAGAAATAGGAAGCATATTCAAAAAGGGCGCAACAATATCTGCGGCAATGGGTGGCTGCCAGGCAGAAATTGGTGTATCATCAGCAATGGCCGCTGCTGCACTTACTGAATGCATGGGCGGCTCACAAAGACAATGTTTAATGGCTGCAGAAATTGCTATGGAACATCACCTCGGCATGACCTGTGATCCCATTGGCGGCCTTGTACAAATACCCTGTATAGAACGCAATACAATGGGTGCAATAAAAGCTATAACTGCGTGCCAGCTTGCATTACAAAGCACACCTGACTATGCTAAAGTAAGCCTTGATGGTGTAATAAAAACGATGTGGGATACCGCCCTTGACATGAACGACAAATACAAAGAGACTGCAGACGGCGGGTTGGCTGTAAATGTTCCTTTAAGCTTAAGTGAGTGCTGAGATACTTGTTCCAACGGACGTTTGTTGTATTATTTTGATGTGTCACTTATTTGTTTTTCGCTGCTTCTCTCACATGTAATTTCCCTTTCCCTGATTATTATAATTGCTTCAACGACGGCATTGATCCACTTCAGTAATGATAAAAAAACCTTACTGATGTCAACCAAACTAAGCTAGTTTGTAGATTGTCTATGTTTTAAAATTATGAAGGCTTTTAGAATTTGCGGGATAACTAATTAAGCTTGATATTTTGTAAAATGTGAATATTTATGTTGAAAACACGTGGATAAAAACGTTTCACATCAATTATACAGCTCTTGTCGGTTTCAGAACTTTTGATGTGCATGAGATCGTCTGTTAGAGTTTTTATTGTTGGCTAAGCTACACTTTTTAAGAACCTGTTGTTGCTTATGATCCTTTTGTTATGGATACTTTAGAAAAAATACAGCAGGCTTATAAAGATTAGCCGGGGGTAAAACCTGGAAGATGCACTTTTAGAAAAATATATGTGCATTATTTTGTGCATAACAGGTGAAAAATAATGATTACAAAAGTTTTGAAATCATCTCAATTCAGCAATATCTTTATTTCACGATTGGAAACATATTCTTGTAAAAGATGGAAGTTTTCAAGACAAGAGCATCGGGTTAGTAAGCAGTACAGAATTTAAGAAATTAAGTTAAGTACACATACAAAACTTGATGCTTTTTTATTTTAGTTAATGAATAAGTACCGCTAATGAAAACTTCCGCATTTTGTTTTTCTCACTTGGGCGGTCTTAAACTAACTGCATTGATAAATACTAATGATTTCTCTTACTAAATTAAAAATGCCCGGCATAAGTATTACTTCAAACTTATGCCAGGCATTAATATCAATTCGTTTTAGCCTCTACATCTTACCAGGTTTATTCCTTTGTAAATTGTTTAATAATGGTTTTTCCTGAATTTAAAAGTTTAATAGACAACTGGTAAATTCCTTTAGAAAGTTTGCTTACGTCGTCTATCGTAAAAGAATTATTACCGCTTGATAATGGTTGCTGTAGCTGTATTACTTTTGAACCTGCAGAACTAAAGATAGAGATGGCAGCATTATCATTTGAAGAAGTAGGAATATTTATATTCAATGTTCCTTTCACCGGATTTGGGAAGATGATAGTTGCTAAACCATTTTTATTTCTTTTTACCGGGATGGTTTTACTATAATGAAATGAGCCGTCAGGTTCGTACTGTTTAATTCTGTAATAAAGCACATTTGATGCAACTGAAGATATATTATCCACCAGAGAGTATGAATTAGCACGGGTTGAAAAATTGCCAGAAGGCCTGGCTTCATTAATCTTTATAAAGTGTATTCCATCAGTACTTCTTTCTGCATCATAATGGTTTGCAGGAATTTCATTTTCTACTGACCATTTTAAATTAATAACATCATTATTTTCCACAGCATTAAAATTCACGAAGCTAACAGGAACTAAGGAAGTAGCTATATTAATACCTGTTACAGCAACAAGATCTAAACCACCTGAAACACCTGTATGTAAAGGAAAGTTAAGTGTATCAGTATAATTAACTAAACTGTCGAGCGTTGCAGATACCGGCAAATCACCTGAAAAAAGTGAGTACCCGTATATTTTTGTACCTGCGTTTATTCCAAGATCCAGAAGTGATATAAAAACACCGCCACGCCCTTGCGTGTTAGTGCCTGCATTTAATAAATTTGATGAAGAAGGTCCTTTCACAATTCTATAAAAAACAGTTGGCCCGGGCTGACCGTAATTTGCTGCCACTACTCTTTTGATGGTACCTCCATAAGAGAGAACACTCATTGCAGAATCATCAGAAAGTGCGGTAATAACTGCAATACAAAACGGGTCATGTGTAGTTGTATTGCCTTTATCAAACACAGCAAAGCCAACTTGATCAGGTAAAGGAGTGGAATAGCCGCCCCTTATTATCCAGTCTAAACGTTCAATATTATTACCATTTGCAGATGTATTGTCAAATATGTTATCTGTTCCTTTATTATAAATATGGTTATTTAAAAAACTGTCCATATCATTTTGATAGTTGGGAAACATATTAAACGTTTTGCCGGCACCGGTGGTAGATGTCTGCGCCCACTCCAATGAATAATTACCTGTTACCTTTGCATTATCTGCTCTGCGCACTTTCACAATGCCTTGTAAATTACTGGCATAAGTATATGGTATCCCGTTGGCTGTAAAACCATTTAAGTATAGTATTGAATTGTTTGGGCCTACTCCCCAATTATAAGTAGTATCAGTGCTCATATAACTAAAACTGCTTGGTGCCGGAGAAGATGAAGTGTCAATTGTTGTAATAGGAGTTTGCGCTGTAATAGAAAAGCTGCACGCTAATAGAGCAAGCATCGTTAAATTGATTTTCATAATTGATAAGTTGTAGTGAATAATAAAATTTAGTGAAGGTTAGATTTGTAAATGAAAGATAAAAAAATTGTATTAAATGAACTCTTTAAATACAAGATAGTTTCATGTTCAGGTAAAGAAATTT
>CAXSDW010000144.1:0-6391 GCA_964236235.1 uncultured Chitinophagaceae bacterium | reverse complement strand
GCTTTGAAAATATTTTTGGCATAGATGATACCAAAAGCAAAAAGATTTTAGATGACGCAACAGAGTTTTTAAACACAAAAAAATCAAGTGAAAAAGACAGCCAGGAAATAAGAAATATAAAAGGGCTTATAAGAAGATGCGAAGCAAAAGCTACATGCAAGTATGTTGGCCTTAAAGACGATCAGATACACTTTATGAATTTACCATTCTATGAAACAGGAACTATAGAAAAAAGCCCGATGGGTGAAAAAGATGTGGAACTAACCATTGATCTTATAAAAGAAATTAAGCCTCACCAGATCTTTTGTGCAGGAGATCTTGCAGATCCGCATGGTACGCATAAGGTTTGTCTTGATGTGGTTTTAGAAGCGCTGGCAAGAATAAAAGCTGAAGGAAATAACTGGATAAACGATTGCTGGATATGGCTGTATAAAGGTGCGTGGCAGGAATGGGATATCAGTGAAATTGAAATGGCTGTGCCAATGAGTCCTGACCAGGTACGAAAGAAACGTTATGGAATTTTTATACATCAGTCACAGAAAGACAGCGTTCCTTTCCAGGGAAGTGATAACCGTGAATTTTGGCAAAGAGCTGAAGAAAGAAATGCAAACACTGCAAAATTATATGGCAAGCTTGGCCTTACTCAATATGCAGCCATGGAAGCTTTTGTAAGATTGAAGCAGTAACTTACTACATGTAATATCAATTTTTATCAAGCAATACCTTTTGTATTTACTGAATTAATTTCTTCTCAAACTCGTGAATATCAAAAGGCTTTTCAAGATATGTATCAGCGCCGGCTTCTGCTGATAATCTTTTGATCTCATGATCTGCAGAAAAATAAATAACAGGAATCTTTTTGAAATCAAGATGCGCTTTTATTTTTTGTGTTGCTAAAATTCCGCCTGAGTCAGGTATCCAGTTATCCATTAAGATTAGTAAAGGCTGTACATTTTTTACTGTTTCAAATATATGGTTGCAATTAGTGCGTGTGTGTACTTCCCAATGTAAATTGGTTAAGATGCTATCGCAGATAGAAAGTAAATCTTCATCATCATCAAAAATAAGAACACGCCTTGCCATTGTAGTTTTGAGTTGTTAGCAAATAACTAATGTTTGAACAACTTTGAACAAACCTTAATGTTCACTACTATTTTAAACTCATTGCAGAAAATTTTATTGCAGCAATTAAAACATATTTTGTTTGGCATTTTATCAAGCTGATGATTTATTTTATTTCTATTTTGATGCCTGCAAACAAATAAATTATACTATAAATTACTTCGCTATTAATTGAATGGTGTAATTACTGTCGTTAATATCCAGGTTCATATAATAGATTCCTGCAGGTTTGCCTGCAAGGTTAAAATCGTAATCTAATTGTGTTTGTATATTTCCAAAATCTTTAGCCAGCAATCTTCTTCCAATAGCATCTGATATTTGCATTGATACTTTTTGGGCGCCGGACAGGCCTATAGAAAGATGGTATTTTTTTGCATCAGATTGTTGATAAACTTTATAGTAAAATTTATCAAATGCATTTTGAAGCCTGATAACAGCGCTGTAAAACGATGAACCATTCTTTTGAATTACTTTCAACCTGTAATAAGAATATTGAATAAATAACCGGGGATCAGTATATTTATACTCACTATTTTGAGATTGGCCATTGATGCTTGCCAGCGGTGAAAAAGATATTCCATCTTTGCTTTTTTCTAATTGAAAACTTTTAACATCACCGGGTGCATCTGTTTGCCAGCTTAAAAGACCTGTTTGGTTATTAACCTTACCAGTAAAGGCTTTCAGCGTAACAGGCAATACAACAGGTTTGCTTACATTCCATGTTACACTATTAATATAACCTACACCAGGCAAATAAGATTTTGATAAACCGGTACTATCAATAACTTCAGCCTTTACGATATTGCTTCCATTATTTAATGAATCGAATAGCACAGTAACATTAAATTGATTAACAGCAAAAGGGGTTGCTGAGCCATTTAAATACCATTTTATTCCAATGGTAGAAGGGTTGTTTTGAACAGCTCTGATCGAAAAATCTACAGGATCATTATTTGTTAAAGTAAATGATGCGGAAGAAGGAAAAATGCTGTCGGCCATGTTTACCAATTGGTGTATCCTGTCTATTAAAGCTTCGGTACAAACAGAACAAAACGGCTGGCCAAGAAACTGCATTTTACAACTCTGGTGTGGCCTGTACCATGGCGTTCCACCTGCCGTAGTTCCTACTAAATATATTCCAATACCGTTAATTCCTATCCAGTTTTTCCATTTTACTGTGGCAGGATTATTATCAGCAGTCATGTTAGGTTTTTCTGCTGCATAAAAATCTCCCGCCCAATATTCATCTGCAAGTCCGCCAAAGGAATGTCCTAATTCGTGAATAGCAACCTCAGCAGAATTTGCTTCTGTAGATGCAGTGGCATACGCACCACCTGATCCGCCATAAAAAGGAGAATTTACAACAATGAAAGCCAGGTCATAATCGGGCAGGTTACTTGCCAGAACACTAATTACCCCGGCATTATTTTGCGGCACAAGCAACCTGTGTATTGAAAAAACATCGAAGGTGCTTTGAAAGTATGTTGACGGTGAATCTATTGGCTGCACAGTTAAAGACGGGCAATCGGGCGCTGTATGCGGATGTGTAGCTCCTGACTCACTTGATGGAACTTTTATAGAAAAAGAATTAAAGAAATCCTTGTACTCAATATAAGGTGTTTGAACAAACAGCGCATTGTTAATAGTGGCAGCGTTAGTAGAAAATGTGCCTAATTCCGAAGATTTATAACCATCAGCAAGATAAGCAATGTTAATGCGATTTATTCGCTGGCCATTACGCATTAATGTGTCCACAGGAAATACCTGGGCATAAGATTGAATTGAAAAGACTGAAGCGACTGCAAAAGCAACCCAGCATATCAAAGAAATTTTATTAAGGTAAAATTGTTGCATGATAAACTCTTTTTAATGTTTTAGAATCAGGTGTGGCCTTGTATATAGAAAGATACTTTGAATTTTTATCAAATTGAAACCGCAAATTAAATTCTCCCTGTTTGCTTTTAAAGGTTTTTTTCTGCAGCGGGCTTTCAGGTGTAGCATTAAATTCATACACTTTCAATAACGGATTTTGTACACGGATATAGTCCGTTGTTTTGTTATCCGCATCCAGTATTTCGCAGTACAAAAAGTTTGGCTCAGGCTCAAAAGTTGCCATTGAATTTTTTTTTATTTGTCCTTCTGCAAGCATTGTATTAGTCACCTTAAAATTATAAGTGTCTCTTACACTATCCGCCTGGGTAATGCTTATTGTAAGAAATATAATTTTTGTTTCATCATTGCTTATACCGTTAATATGCAAAGTTTCTTCAGGTAAAGATTCAGTTTTATTATTCACTTTAGAGACCTTACATCCTGTTGCTATTATCAACAATAAATATAGAATAGTAATTTTTTTCATTATAGATACTTGCCCCTAAGAGAGTTGAAATATGTTTATGTCAATATACATTGCATGCAGATTGTTGGCAGGCTAATTTACATTTATTCCTATAAATATTTATTTTTTGGAGATTCACAGATGTATATTCACGATTGATTCAAAGTGGAAAACTTTATTTCTAAAATTTGTAAATTTCTTTTCCAGGTGTTTTAAATTATATAACTTACTTATCCGTTCTTAAAACGATTGCATTAATACCTCATCTTATTAAGTATTCCAATTATCCTTACTGAATGGCAAGTACCTGATATATTTATATCATTCTTTAGGCTGTTAAAAATTTAGTATCAAAATGAATTACTCAAAATTCTTTTTTAAAACCATTGTCTTGCGGATAATTAACTACACTCACATTAATTTATTTAACATGAAAAAAATTATTTTACTTACTACACTTTTCTTTTGTTTTTCTACACTCATCATTTATGCACAGCCAGGCAGGCTTGATCCTTCCTTCGGCAAAAATGGTATCGTTAAAACTGAATTTGGTACAAGGGTGAAAGAGGCAATATATGCTACACCGCAAATTTTTGTACGGCCAGATCAAAGCCTGTATGTTACTTACAATGATGTTGGCATTACGAAAAGACATCCCGACGGCTCTGCAGATTCAAGTTTTGGCACCAATGGAGTTTCGTTTACAACAGGACTTCCATCATCACGGCAATCCGAAATAGCTGTACAGCCGGATGGTAAAATAATATCACTTACAGGTGGAACCGAGTTAAGTGAAGATGGGGAAAACTATTTATATTATTTTTATCCTGTACGCTATAATGTTGATGGAAAGCCTGACAGCACATTTCACGGAGAAAAAACAGAACTTTCTTATGAGCAATTTCCACAAAAAGTATTTATACAAAACGATGGTAAGATATTGGTAGTTGGTGCGTATAAATTTTTTCGCTTTAATACTGATGGAAGTCTTGACAACAGCTTCGTCGGCGATGCTACACAGGATAATGCCACTACTGTTGCAATAAAAAGCAATGGAAAAATATTAGGCATTGCTAATTCAGTTATACAGGATGACGGCATTTATCGTGATGAACTTCATCAGTACAACAATGATGGAACACCTGATAATAATTTTGGAACTAATGGCAAACAGGTATTAGATTTTTATGCCACTTCAATAACGCTTGACAGCAACGGTAAAATACTTGTCGCAGGCTATAAAGGTGTTGACCCGAATTATACCTACATTCTTGCCCGCTTTAATACAAATGGAAGTTTAGATAACACATTCAGCAATGACGGAGAACTTACTGCTGACTTTCAAGTTTCTTCAATTGGTATTCAGAATGACGGAAAAATAATTATTGGCAATTTTTCATATTCAGGTACCACAATTAAACTTGCCCGTTACAATATTAATGGTACCGTAGATAATTCCTATACAAATACAACTCATACTACAGGGTTTACAGTATCTGCATTAACTATAGAAAGCAACGGCGTAATTGTAGCAGCAGGAAGTGCAAATGGTAATCTTGATATTGCCCGTTATACTGCGGCCGGTAATCCTGATAATACATTTGATAATGATGGGAAATTAACTGATAGTCTTTCCCACAGCCGTTCATTTTTTACAAGCATTGCTGTGCGTAATGATGGCAAGTTTGCAGGGCTCGGTTTTGATTACGAAAGCGGAAAATTTTATGTTGTTCGTTATAATGCAGATGGAAGCATTGATAAAACAATTACAAAAACCGGAGTACAACAGGTGCCGGCAACTGCAGCTTATCAGTTTCCTTATGCATCTTCAGCAGCCTTTCAAAGTGATGGAAAATTAGTAATAGCAGGAGATGCAGGTCAGGCCGGTACTCGTTCTTTTCTTATCCGTTATAATAATGATGGAAGTATTGATAAAGCTTTTGTGGCTAATGCAAAGCCGGCACTTAATTTCAATGTTACGGAAATAGCTATCCAAAGTGATGGCAAAATTGTAGTCATAGGTTTTACACCTTACCCAACAGACAAGTTTGTGGTTACCCGCTTTAATACTGATGGAACTCCTGATAATAGCTTTTCAGGTGATGGAAAGCAGATTACTAACTTTAGCGGAGACGGTGATGTTGCAAGTGCAGTTGTAATTCAAAGTAACGGAAAGATTGTGTTAGGAGGTTATACCGGAGATTTCAATTTTCACACAGATTTTGCTATTGCCCGTTACAATACTGATGGAAGCCTGGATAAAACCTTTAGTGGTGATGGTATGCTGACAAGTGATTTTAGTTCATCATCTGGTGATTATATTCAGTCAATGGTAATTCAAAGTGATGGGAAAATTATTGCCGGCGGTTCTGTTATTGCACGCTATAATACAAATGGCAGCATAGACAGCACATACGGTGTTAATGGAATTAATACAAGTATAAGTTCAGGTAATCCAATATCACTTGCCATCCAGGATGATGATAAAGTAATCATTGGCCAGGGTGCATATGTTGGTTCAACTTATTCAGGTTTTGCACTTGCCCGGTTAAATACTAATGGAAATACAGATAGTACTTTCGGTATTAATGGAAAAGTTGCAACGCCTGGAGGAGATGAGATCAGGGCAATAAAAATCCTTGATAATAAATTATATGCAGCTGGTATTTCGGGTAACTTTTATATAAGTTCCGGAATAATAGCAAGGTACTTACTTGATGGTGGAAACCAAAACAAGCCGCCTGTTGTAAAGCTTATACTTCCTAATAATATCACTGTTTACGCTGCACCTGCCAATATCTTTTTAAGAGCAACTGCATCTGACATTGATGGAACTATAACACAGGTTGACTTTTATAATGGCAGTACTTTACTGCATACAGAGCGTGTTGCGCCTTATGGCTTTCTCTGGAAAGATGTACCGGTGGGCAG
>CAXSDW010000143.1:0-6489 GCA_964236235.1 uncultured Chitinophagaceae bacterium | reverse complement strand
ATGATAACAACACACTCACCCGTGGAGAACGTGAGATGATTGGCGCTTATGTATCATCAGAGAACGATTGTTTCTTTTGCCAGAATGTACATGGCGCAATGGCGCAGCATTACTTCAAGAGCGATATGCAATTCATTGATGGGATAAAAAAAGATTATCAATCAGCACCAATCTCAGATAAATTGAAAGCATTATTAGCCATTGCAGGCAGCGTACAAAAAGGTGGAAAACATGTTACAGCTGAACAGGTTGAATACGCTAAAAGCCTTGCCGCCACTGATAAAGAGATACACGACACTGTTTTAATAGCAGCAGCTTTTTGTATGTTCAACCGCTATGTAGATGGATTAAATACCTGGGCTCCCCAAGACAGGCAGGTGTATATTGACCGTGCAAAAATGCGTGCTGAAGATGGTTATGCAAACATGAATCTAAGTAAATAATAAACTAAATATATGCCTTATATAAATGTAGATGAAAACTTACCAGGTATCAGATCACTAATGGCCTTTAGCCCTGAAACTGCAACCCCAATGGGCGAGCTTGCTAATTTATTATTAAGAAGTAATGAAGGCTTAAGCATGGCAGACAGGGAACTTATTGCAACACATGTTTCTTATTTGAATGATTGTTTTTATTGTCAGCAATCGCATGGCGCAATTGCTGTTTGCTATTTAAATGGAGATAATGAATTGGTTGACCATGTAAAAAAAGATTACCTGGATGCTGATATTTCTGATAAACTAAAAGCTTTATTAACCATTGCAGGCAGCGTACAGAAAGGTGGCAAGTATGTAACACCTGAACAAATTGAAGATGCCAAAAGCCTTGGTGCTACTGACAAAGACATACATGATACAGTGCTGATTGCTGCTGCATTTTGTATGTTCAACCGCTATGTAGATGGACTTGCAGCAAATACTCCAACCGATCTTTCTTCTTATCCTTTAAGAGCAAAACAAATTGCAGAGAGAGGATATGGTAATTATATTTTTTCCTCTAAACAACCCGTTAATGAAAATTCAGTAAAGTAAAATAGCAAATGAGTTCTTCTTTTTTAATCCACATAAACCAAAACAATAACATGAAACGATTTTTCTTTGTGACAGGATGGTGGTTAATAACATTAATTCCTGTTTTTCTCTTTGGACAGAATAAAGTTGTAACCGGCCAAATCACTGCAAATAATAATGTACCGGTTGCGGGGGCCACCGTTGCGGTTAAAAATTCTTCGCAGGCAGTAGCAAGTGATGCTAATGGAAAATTTAGTTTATCTGTTCCACAGAATGCTGTATTAAATATTAGTGCAACAAGTTATAAAACACAAACAATAAAAACGGATAACATTTCCGAATTACAAATAAAATTATCAGAAGATGTAGCAAGGCTTGATGAAATAGTTGTAACAGGGTTAGCAACCTCGGTTAAAAGAAGGAATCTTTCAAATGCAGTGTCTACAATCTCTTCAAAAGAATTAAGCGGCACAGCGCCTGCTCAAACTTTTGATGCTGCACTTGAAGGCAAGATTTCCGGTGCATATATCAATGCAAATTCAGGTGCGCCGGGTGGTGGCATATCGGTAAAACTGAGAGGTGTGACATCTGTTTATGGTACCACACAGCCATTGTATGTTGTTGATGGAGTTTTCGTTGATAATACCTCTACATCCGGAGGATTAAATGTGGTAACTTCTGCTCTTGCAAATGGCGCTACCACTTCAAACCAGGATAATCCTTCAAGCCGCATTGCCGATCTTCGACCTGAAGATATTGAGAACATAGAAATTTTAAAAGGCGCTTCTGCTGCTGCTATCTATGGCTCCAAAGCCGCTGCTGGTGTAATTATCATCACAACCAAAAGAGGAAAGCAAGGTAAAACGAACATCTCTGTTTCGCAGGATTTAGGCTTTTCAAAACCCAGTAAGTTATTAGGTGTAAGAACATTTACTGCAGACCGGGCAGCAAGTCTTTCAAGAGACAGTGCAACATCAGCAGCATTGCGCCAGCAATTTTTAGATGCACAATCCAAAGGTGAAATTTATGATTATGAAAAAGAAATTTATGATAACACAGCCTTTCTAAGAAACACTGTTTTGAGCATAAGCGGCGGAAATGAAAAGACAGGTTTTTATTTTTCTGCAGGTCAAAAAGATGAAGATGGAATAGTAAAAAATACCGGTTATCGCAATACCAGTTTTCGTTTAAACCTTGATCATAAAATTACAGATAATATTAAGTTAGGCATCAGCACTAACTACATAAATTCTTCTGCTGACAGGGGTTTGTTTGGTAACGACAATTCAGGCATAACTACAGGCATCGCACTTTCATCTACGCCAGGCTTTGTGCAATTACATGCAGATGCAAATGGTAACTATCCCATAAATCCGTTTGCTGCATCTAATCCTTTGCAAACTATTGCTCTTATGCGCAACAATGAATCAGTAAATCGTTTTATAACAGGAGCAACGCTTGATATAGGCTTACAAAGAAGTGATAAGAGTGTAACCAGGTTCATAGGAAGAGGCGGGTTTGATTTTTATAATCTTCAAACAAGTGTATTGTTTCCTAATACACTTCAATGGCAGGCTGTAAATAAAGGGACATCAATACAAGGGTTCACTAAAAATTTAAGTACCAATTATATTTTATCTCTTGTAAATACTTTCACTCCTTCAGAGAAATTATCATTCACTACATCAGCCGGTATTACCCAGGAAACCGGTGATTATAATAATTTGCTGAACATTGCAACGCAGCTCATTTCAGGCCAATCAAATGTAGACCAGGCAGGTGCTTTAAATGCCACTCAACTAAGAACAAAATATCAGAATGAAGGAGTTTTTGTCCAAGAGGAAGCTAACATTGCTGATGCCTTAACACTCACAGCCGGCGTACGTTTCGACAGATCAAGCAATAACGGCGATGTAAGTAAATATTATGTTTATCCAAAAGCCGGGCTCTCATGGAACCTTACCCGTATGGGATTAATAAAAGAGGGTTTCTTTGAAAATATAAAATTGCGTGCAGCTTATGGGCAAGCGAATAATGTGCCCGCTTATGGAAGTAAATTCACGTCATTTGTTGTATCAAATATTACCGGTTATCCAGGGCTGATTGCGAACACGCAGGAAGGCCAGGCAGATATAAAACCAGAAAGACAAACAGAGTTTGAAACCGGTTTGGATTTTAGTGTATTAAAGGGTCGCTTAGGATTTGAACTAACTTACTATAACAAAACAGTTAACGACTTTTTAATGCTTACAAATTTACCGGCTTCATCAGGATTTTCAACCAAATGGCTAAATGCAGGTAACCTTAGAAACCGTGGTGTTGAGTTAGGAATGAATGCAAGACCTGTTCAATCAAAAACAGTAACGTGGAACACTTCAGTTAACTTTTGGCTTAACAGATCGAAGGTTACGAAGTTTATTATACCTCCGGTTCCCCAAGGGGCGTTCGGATATGTGCTGGGTTCTTTCCAGATAGAACAAGGAAAATCAGCAACACAAATTGTTGGCTTAAATGGCCAGGGGGTAGGCGTTCTGGGAGATGCGGAGCCTAAGTTTCAAATGAATACCTACAATGAAATTACATTTTTTAATAAGTTAAGTCTTCGCTTTCTGTTACATTGGAAATATGGCGGGCAAAACGTAAATCTTACAAGTCTTGAAAATGATTTTGGTGGTACTACCGTTGATTATGATAAGGTAACTAACAAGATTGGTGTGCCCGATGCAGTCTATCGTATAATGCAGATAGGTTCCGATGCACATATCTTTGTGCAAAACTCTTCTTATCTGAAGTTGCGTGAAATAGGCTTGTATTATACATTTAATCAATTGCCCGTTTCTTATGTAAAAGCAATTCATCTTGGTGTATCGCTCAACAATTATCTAACCATTACAAAATATAATTCCTATGATCCGGAAGTATCAAATTTTGGAACCGGATTTTCTACAGGAGTAGATGTTGATCCATATCCTTCAACGAAGCGTGCCGCGTTTCATATATCATTCGATTTTTAATTTTAAAAAATTATTATAATGAAAAAAATTATCACCATAAATATTATGCTGTTGTTTAGCACGATGTTGTTCTTTACATCCTGCAAGAAAGATTATGGCAATCTCAACAACGCAACTGTTCAGGATTTTTTAAAAAATGCAAATGCAAGTGAATTAAATAATCTTGTAAGCGGAACAGAATCCGGCATGAGGAATGTGCTTAATTTATACCTTGATGATGTAGGCACAATCGGTCGCGAAGGTTACCATTTTTCAACATCAGAGCCACGTTATGTCACTGACCTTCTTGGCGCCAGCAATGCCACTTTAAGCGGAAGTAATTTTTATATTGCTAACCCATGGGCAGCCCGTTACAGGGTTGTAAAAAATTGCAATATTCTTATACAAGCCGCCACCAACTCAACTCTTATCACAGATGCTCAAAAGAAAGGATACATTGGTTTTGCAAGAACGATCAAGGCATACCAGCTATTATTAAATTTAAATCTTACAGATTCAAATGGTATAAGAACCGATGTAAATGATCCCGATCATCCTGGCCCAATTGTAAGTTATACAGATGGCATTGGAGCAATATCATCATTACTTGATTCTGCAAAAACAGATCTCAGCAGTGCCTCAGTAAGTTTTCCTCTTGCTGGCTTTACAGGTTTTAATGATGCGCCGGGTTTAATAAAAGTTAACCGTGCGCTTGCAGCAAGAGTTAGTGTATATCAGCAGAACTGGCAGGTTGCACTTGATGATTTAAGCCAATCTTTTTTTGGATTGAATGCAGGTTTCAACATTGGTGTGTATCATGTTTTTGGAACAGGCTCAGGCGATCAGCTTAATCCTTTATTTATTCCACAAAATCAGAATGGAGAAGTAAGGGTTGCTCATCCATCTTATGCTGCAGATATTGAAGCAGGTGATGATAGAATTAACAAAGCTACACTGCGTACCACAACAGCATCATTAAATGGCCTTAGCAGCAACAGGGATGTATGGGTGTATACATCAAGTACAGCTCCATTGCCGATTATAAGAAACGAGGAACTGATACTTATATATGCTGAAGCAAACATTCAATTGAATAATTTTACAGAAGGCGTTAAGGCAATTAATGTGATTAGAACCGGCCATGGGCTTGGCGTGTACGTCGGTGCGGTTACAAAGCCTGCATTGATTGATGAGATGCTAAAACAAAGAAGATACTCATTATACTTTGAAGGCCACCGCTGGATTGATTTGCGCAGGTACAACATGTTGAATACACTTCCGCTTGACAGGCCCGATGATGATGTATGGACAAAATTTCCTTTGCCTGTTACAGAACGTTAGTTATAAAACAGTAAGATTAAACATCGGTATCAATTACTATTCATGAATCGTTTACTATTAGTCATTGGCTTGCTCGTATTATTTGGCGTAGAAATTTTACGCGTTTATTTTATCATGCCCTTTCCCGGAAGCCAACATAAAGACACTATTTCATTGGCTTATTGGCTGGCAAATAATATTGTTTGGATAAGAATATTGGTGTTGGTGTTAATTGCTTTTCCTCTATTAAATATTTTTAAGAATAGTAAGACATGGGTGAAGATTGTGTTCTCACTTGTACTTGCACTCTACGCCGTTATTTTCTTCTTTGTCAATTATCGTTTTGAAGCTGATAAAATGTTTTACCAGCCTAAAGAAAAATTATTCAGTACATCAGCAAATGATACAACTAACAAATCAAAACTTGTTATTGGTGTTTCAATAAATGGGCAAGCGAAAGCATATCCGATTCAAATAATCGGCTACCATCACCAGGTTAGAGATACGATTGGGGGCACGCCTGTTATGATTACCTATTGCACGGTGTGCAGGACTGGCCGTGCTTTCAGCCCTTATGTAAATGGTAAATTAGAAACGTTCAGGCTTGTTGGAATGGATCACTTCAATGCAATGTTTGAAGATGCAACTACTAAAAGCTGGTGGCAACAGGCAACCGGTGTTGCAATAGCCGGGCCTTTAAAAGGTGCAGGTTTAAAGGAACTTCCTTCTAAACAATCTACATTAGAAGCATGGCTAAGGCAGTATCCTAATTCTTTAATTATGCAACCGGATACATCTTTTACAAAAGATTATAAAGATCTTGCTGACTATGATAAAGGCACTGTAAAAAGCCATCTTGAAAAGCGTGATTCTTTGTCATGGCAGCCTAAGTCGTGGATCATTGGAGTTATAAATTTTCCTTCATCAAAGGCATATGACTGGAATATGTTGGTAAAGAAAAAAATGATCGAAGATTCGATAGCCGGCTTGCCAATTGTACTTACTCTCGAAAAGGATACCGCTTCTTTTCATGTATATGACAGGCGTGTAAATGGCGCTGTGCTTAACTTTCAAAAGAAGTTAAATGATGATTTTCTTACTGATCAAAATACAAACTCTACATGGAATATGGACGGCCTTTGTGTAGATGGAACATTAAAAGG
>CAXSDW010000142.1:0-6490 GCA_964236235.1 uncultured Chitinophagaceae bacterium | reverse complement strand
AATTAGTGCGGCATCAAAAGTTATGTAAAGAGTTAAGCTGATTATTATTACTCTTCTGCGAAATAAAACTAATAAAGGTTCAAAGTGCTATTTTCTAAAAATTTATTTTATTTATTATCGGCACTAACTTAAATTCAGTGAAAGTTTACCACATTTCTGAAATATGAAAAATATCCTTTTAGTTGAAGATGATCCCGAAATCATAAAACTTCTTAACCTTCATTTTGATACAAACATTTACACACTTACATCCTGCTCAGTGGGGAAAGATGCCATTGAAAAATTTATAAGCGACAACTTCCATTTGGTTATTCTTGATATTACTTTACCCGACCTGAACGGAATGGAGATATGTAAAACTTTAAGAAAGAATGATAAAAATACACCAATTGTAATGCTCACCTGCCATAGCGATGAGACCGATAAAGTGCTGGCGCTTGAACTTGGCGCTGATGATTATATTACAAAACCTTTTGGAATACTTGAATTAATGGCACGAATTAAAGCCTTGCTACGCAGATCAGAAAACAATTATAGCAGCGAGCCGGAACCAAAAAAGGAAATTATCTATAAAAATATAATTATAGATGCTGATAAAAGAAAAGCATCAGTAAAAGGAAAACGCCTTGAGCTTACACCTAAAGAATTTGACCTGTTATTGCTTTTGGCTGGCAATCCCGGCAAGACTTTCAGCCGGCAGGAACTTTTGGAACGCGTTTGGGGATATGTGTTTTCAGGATACGAGCATACCATAACATCTCATATAAACAGGCTTAGAATTAAAATTGAATCTAATTTAAACCATCCTGAATATATTTTAACTTCCTGGGGCACAGGCTATAGATTTTCTGAATGAAAGCACAAAAATTAAGCATATTCAAAAGAATCGCAATTCTCATCTTTGTTTTAATCACTGCTTTGTGCACCTTATTTATGGTGATCACTTACCTGGCTGCCACACATTTTTTCCAGGCCAGCACACAATTGCTTAATAAAGATGTAGCAGCTCATATTGCAAAGTTCTCATCACCATTTGAGCGTGATGGAATAAACAAAAGAAAAGCAGATTCTGTATTTCAAAATGCAATGGTGTTAAGCCCAAGCGCTGAAGTTTATTTTTTAGATACTGCCGGTAAAGTAATTGCTTTTCATGCGCCTGAAGCTGATATTAAGCTTCATAGCTTATCAACAGATCATATAAAAGAATACATTGCTTCTGCCGGACGCAAGTACATAAAAGGCCCTGATCCTAAAGACCCGTCTAATGCTAAAATATTTTCTGCAGCAGAAGTAATTTCGCATCAGCGAAAGCTCGGTTATATCTATGTAATTCTTGGCAGCAATGAGTACCGTAATGTATCTCAAATGCTTTTCAGCAGCCATGTAACCAATCTTGTTCTGGAAGCTTTTTGTATCATTATTTTATTATCAGTACTTATCAGTCTTATTTATCTTAACCGTATTCAGCAAAGCTTTAACCGGATGATTGTGGTTTTAAAAAGATTTGAAGCCGGGGATTTTGAAGCCCGTTTTAAAATTAAAGAACAACATGAGCTGGCTCCGGTTACGCAGGCATTTAATAATATGGCTGATCTGCTGGTGTATAATATTAACCGGCTTACTGAGATGGAAAATATCCGTAAAGATTTTATTGCCCACATCTCTCACGATCTGAGAACACCACTTTCTATTGCAAGAGGTTACACTGAAACTTTGCTTATAAAAAAACAGCAAGGCGCTGTAAGCCAGCAGGAGTGGGACTCTTATATACAAATGATATTAAATAAAATTTTGCAGGTAGAGCACATGGTATCCCAGTTATTTGAAATATCAAAAATGGAATCTGTTGATTTCAAACTCAAGCCAGAACCATTTGTTTTATCGGAAATTGTGCAGGAAACAGTAAACACATTTCAGCTTAATGCAAGAGAAAAGCATGTTGATTTAAAGTGTACGCAATGCCAATATCATGTTTGGATAAATGCTGACATCGGCATGATGGAAAGAGTTATACAAAATCTTATTGATAATGCAGTTAAAAATACTCCTGAAAATGGAACCGTAAAGGTTGCCTTATCAGTAGAAAATAAAGATTTGATTTTTAGCATAACTAATACAGGAAATCCTTTGCCTGAAGAGTTGCTGGATTGGATAAACAGCACTGAAAAGAAACATCGTGAACACGCTAACCGGCCTCTCAAAACCGGTCTGGGATTGATTATACTTAAAAAGATTCTTGAACTTCATGGCTCTGATTTAAAAGTTGAAGTGCAAAATAACATTGGTAACATTTTTAGTTTTAGTATGCCAATATATGAGCCGCAGCCAGGCATTTGATTGCTGTAATAGTTGTGATCTCTTCTTGCTATAACGCTTAATTATTGCCTGGTTTTTATACCCGTATTGAGCATTATATTTCCCACCGGCTTTATTATTTTATTTTAAAACAAGCCATATAGTTTTAGCATTAAAACGTTATACATCTGTGATATTAACAAAGTGTGAATAGGTTTTTATCACTTGAGTAAACCATATAAAAATCCATGTTACATGATGTCAATTTCTTCCTTATCAATTCAATTTTCACTTGTAGAATTTCAGCATCAAAACGTTATAATCCTGTGATAAGTTTTTAGCATTATCAGTTTAGGTTTACATCTACAATTAAAATAATTTTTTACAATTCTTCAAAAGCCTATCATGAAAAAAATCCTAATTATCCTCTCTGTTACTGCATTCTTCTTGTCTTGCAAAAAGAATTCAAATGACCAGCCTGCAGAGAACAAAATAAAGAGCACGCCGAACAATATGGCAAGCGTTACGGATTTAGATACTGTAAATGCTACCGGCGTTTTTCCGCTCTATCGCGGGCAAGATGCAAATGGTGGCGATGTGTATTATGTAATTACTGAATCTAACAACGTAGATAAAGCTATTGAGCTTAAATTAAACTGGGCGCCAAAATTAATACATGCCATGGGCACTGTGGCAGTGCAAACCGCAACAGTAGTAAACGGAGGAGCGAAAAATCCAAACAACTTTCCGGTACTAAAATTTTCGGGGAATGTAGATTTTTCTCAGGAAAGAAAATTAGTGCCAGGCCCTCTTTTATATCCTCTTGATCCTTCTTCGCAACCAGGTTCAGTTGGGGATGCCAAATATAGTCCGCTTGTTACCTTTGATGGAAAAATAGTTTACAATGCAGCTCACATTGCCAACAGCACCGGCGTTCATGATAAAGTGATAAGTATGGATAAGGTTAACATGACTGTAAAAATCCAGCTTACGAAAGGATTTTATGAAGGGTTTCCCATTTTATATACCAGCACTGAAACATCTGATTATCTTCTTGCTTCTCTGGAAGACAATACGTTTGCGCCCAACATGAATGCAGCGCCTAATCCTGCTGATGACAAATCATTTCGTTCAGCACGTGAGGCAATAATACCGGTGATCAACGGGCCAATGGGTAAAGATAATCCAAACAGGCAAGGTCTTCGCTCTGCAGTTGCCGGTGAAGGCGACCCGCTTAATATATTTCAGGAGCAGGCAGGCTGTATGAATGCAGATGATCCAAGCGCTTTTTGTGATGCCGCAACTTATAGCCCTTTGTGGGATGCACATCCGGTAATGTGGACAGATGCAGCAATTGCAGCAGGAGCAAGAACAAGAGTTACTACTGATAAAAGAGAAGTGATTGCGCCGCTTAATATTATTGAGCTATATGCAGATGATTTTTTAGTAGCGGGAGTTCCAACAGGCCCACGCAACGCATCTCTTGGAGGCATTAACGCTGCCGGCATTATTATTAATTGCCCGATTGTTTTTGTACCTGATGAATCACGCTAACTATTTAAGAAGGTATTAATGTAAAGAAATGCAAATGAATGTTGCTTGAGTGATAATTCAATTTGCTTACTTATAGAATCTATATTTTTTAACCGGCAGTGTAAAATAAAAAAGTGTTCACTGCTAAAAATTTAATTATTATGAAACAGGTATTTTTTTTAATCGCAGTATTTGTACTAAGTATAAGCGCTTATTCACAAACAGGTAAAATGAAGATGAGCAAAATGCATGATGGCAAAATGATGAACCCTAAAATGCAGGATGGAGTGATGATGAAAGATGATAAAATGATGATGATGAAGGATGGCAAAATGATGACTATGGATAAAGACATGACGATGAGTAATGGTACAATGGTAATGATGGATGGAAGTGTAAAAATGAAAGACGGAAAAACAATGATGATGAAAAATGGTGATCACATGTCAATGAACGGGAAAATGGGAAAAATGAAAATGGATAAAATGGATAAGATGGACAAGATGGACAAGATGGATAGCAAGTAATAGATTTTTGTTTAAGTGAGATGAAAGAAGCCGCCTTATAGATAATCAGGCGGCTTTTATTCACTTCATCAATAAAACTCGTAGTTATTTATATCTAATTCTAAACAAAAACAACTATAGAAACTCTATGATTTCAAAAATTGTTTTTACGTCTGTTCTTCTTTGGCTTGTTAAATACACGAACATTTATCTGTTGAATATTATCTTATTATAAAATAAAATCTACCGTTATGTACAAACTATCACCGTCCACCTGGATAAAAAAATATTTCAAACTCAATTCTTTTTTTATTGTTGCATTAACTGCTTTGCTTTTTACGTTTAGTTCATGCAACAAAGGTCACAATCATGATTATGGCACCGTAATTTATGTAGCTAATAATGACTACCATGATAATGCAAATGCAATACTCGCTTACCGGCATGCAGGCAGCAACAAACCAGAGATGATACCTGGAAGTCCTTTCTATACTCATGGTGCTGGCGTAGGCAATCCGACACAAAAATTAGGGCCCGATGATACTGAAACGCCTGTCATAATCTATAAAAACAAATATTTGTTAGCTGTTAATGGCGGAAGCAACACTATCGCAGTATTTAAAATAGATATAGATGGCAGCCTGAGTGAAGTTACAGGTTCTCCATTTCCATCCGGAGGTTCTACTCCTTCAAGCCTTGCCACTTCCGGCGATTATTTATTCGTTGTTAATAAGAGCGATGATCCTTTACATCCATCAAATGCAAGCCCAAACTATACAACATTTGCTATTAACAACAATGGCAAACTTACACCTGTAGCGGGTTCTACGTTTGAAACAACCCAAGGTGCATCACCCACACAGGTATTAGCAGACAACGATAATAAGTATGTTTTCGGATGTGATTTTCTTTCTTTTATGCAAGATCCGCCTAAGGGAACATTGCGCTCATTTTCAATAAATAATGCTGGTGTACTTAACCCGGTAGCAGGTGCTCCATATACTATCCCTGGCATGGGCGGGGCATTGGGCTTATGGCAGCATCCAAAAGCTGATGTATTATATGTAGGTTTTCCGCTGCAGGGAAAGCTTGGAATCTATAATATTAATGATGCAACAGGTGCTTTATCATTTCAATCAACCGTAGATGGCGGATTAGCAACTTGCTGGATACGTGTTACAAAAGATGGACAATATTTATATACGCTAAATTCCGGGGAAAATACAATTTCAATCTTTAACTCATCAAACCCTTTATCGCTTGTATCTCTTGGTAAAATTACCTTAAAAAAATCCGGACCTTTATATGCCGGCCCTGTACCGGGATCTATGTTTACTACAAGTGAAGATTTTCATTTGGCTTTTTCTCATGATGAAAAATACCTGTATGTAGTAAGCCAGCATACAAATAAAGATTTTAGCATTGGAAGCTATAATTATTTACATACATTAACGGTGGCTGGCGATGGTACATTATTGGAACAAAATGATCCTGTGCAACTTCCTGTTACCGCAGATATCAGACCACAGGGATGTGCAGTTTATTAAAATTTAGTAATTAGCGTTAAGTGTTAGGTAAGGATCAACAGTGGTATAGAAGAAGCCGTCATATACTGTAAGGCGGCTTTCTTGTAATTTACATTAAAAGATTAAGCCAATTTTCTTACAATTGCTTTATATCTTCCCCTGCATTTGGATTATTATAAAGCCATTTAGTAGCTACATTTAGCAGCTCGTTACATAATTTGTTTGGGTCGGTTAAACTATTTGCTTAGATGTTGCTCCCAGTTCAAAAATATGTTTCAATCATCATTAAAATTATTTTTTGAGACTGACACAGTAATGGATAATTACTTTTTACCTTTTAGTAAATTCTTTATTTGTTTCAATTCGTCTTCAAGCTTTTTAATTTGTATATGCTGTTTTTTATTTTGTTCAATAAGTGCATCATCAACATATTGTTTTGTAACTGCATCATTTGCTGAAGTTGGATTTAGGATTGACACGGGTCTTTTAAAATGAATTATCCCGCTGTTTCTATCTATATAAAAAACATCTTCGTTTAAGTTGAAATTAAACAAATGAAAATTACTGTCTCCTTTCATCGCTCCTGTATAGAAGTCGTTTTTGCCATTTGTTTGATAGTATTGACCAGCT
>CAXSDW010000141.1:5346-6752 GCA_964236235.1 uncultured Chitinophagaceae bacterium | reverse complement strand
ACCAATTAAATTATAAATTATGCCACCTATTATTAATATGCCTTACGGAGAAGCGCCTTCTTATTGTTTCCCGATTTTTGAATTCAGCATGTATTTACTTTTTGTGCTTTGTCTTCTTCATGCTGTTAAACAAGGTGTAAGAGATACAAGTTATCTTATTGCCGGTGTGCTGTTTGGCTTATTGCTTGAATATATCAACGTTATATCTGACATGGGCTATGTGTATGGAAAATTTATAGTGATGTTTGGAAAGCCTCCGCTTGATATTCCTTTCTGCATCGGCATTGGCTGGGGAATAATTATTTATACAGCAAGGTTATTTACCGATACTTTTAAACTGCCTTTATGGGCAAGCGCCTGTTTAGATACTTTACTTGCATTGAGTATTGATATAAGTATGGACACTGTTGCCTACCGCCTGCACATGTGGACGTGGAACTGGAAAGATACTGGTCTTAATCCTTTAACGGCACAATGGTTTGGTATTCCTTATGGCAATTTTTCAGGCTGGATTTATGTTGTATTTTTTTACTCATCATTCAGCAGGCTACTGGAAAGATGGCTCACCAAAAGCAAAAAAGCAATTAAAGTTAAGCTTGCTGTTATTCCCCTGTTATCAGTGTTAGTATCACAAGCTGCACTATGGATAACCATGGTAAATATCGGAGATTTTTTACGCAGTCATGGTGTTACAGATGGCGTTCGTCTTTCGTGCACTTTAGTTATACTAATACTCGTTACAATTTTTAACTGGAAAAGAAAAAAGCCAACAGAACCTGCTGTGCCTATAGTTGTGTGGCTGGTGCCGGTATGGTTTCATGTATTCTTTTTTGCATGGCTTTTTATAGGTGGTTTCTATAAAGAAAGTAATTGGCTGATTGCTGCAGGTGCGGCAAATTTTATTATTGGTACTATCATCCATATAAGAAATAGAAAAGCAACAAACACACTGCCTGTGCAAAATGTATAAATGTCAAAAAGACATTTCTTTTAAATTCTGTGAAAGCATATAATGAAAGCGACAGTAATTGTCATAATAATTACCCCTTCCAGGCGGAGAGCGGTGGTATTTGTAGCACCCTGGTTAATACAGCCTTAAGTAATTTGTATAAATAAATTTAGCGAGTAGCAGTAATTACCAATACTTTTTGATGATCCATCAAGTTAGCGATATGCTATTTATTCATGAAAAGTTGAAGGTAACTTCTTCCTGACATTGAGCTTTAGCAACAGTCTTATAATTGCTGCGTTTTCCCATCACCTGATTAATAGTGTTGTTTGTATAACTTGCAAATAAACTCATGAATTATACCAAATGAAAAATTTGAAAAACCCAACCATTTCGGTGAAGATGACATCTTTCCAAAAGAAAGTAAGTAAAATTTTGTTGCCTGTTTTATAGATAC
>CAXSDW010000141.1:0-5246 GCA_964236235.1 uncultured Chitinophagaceae bacterium | reverse complement strand
ATAGCTCCATTTATAAACCTGGGCAATGATGAATCTTATTATTGGCTTTTCAGCCAGGTATTAAAATGGAACTACTTTGATCATCCTCCAATGATTGCCATTTGGATAAGAATATTTACAGCTAACTTAATGCTTGATAAGTATGTTGTATTTCTAAGGCTGGGCAGCATTGTAAGTTGTGGCCTGTCAACATGGTTCATGTTTAAATGCGTAAGCACAATAAGTACGGAAAGAGCCGGTTGGTTTGCTGCCTGTCTTTATAATGCTTCTTTTTATGCAGCGATAACGGCCGGATTTTTTATTTTTCCCGATGCGCCGCAAATGGTGTTCTATACTTTTAGTTTATGGATGATTGCAAGAATTACATTGCATGAGGTAAATTGGATCAACTGGATTTTGCTGGGTATTGGGACAGGCTTATGTATAATGAGCAAAGTTCACGGTGTTTTTATATGGATTGGTTTGGGTCTTTATATTTTATTTTTAAAAAGAAGCTGGCTTGTAAATCCACGCATGTATATCTCATTGGCCATAGCTTTGATAATAACAAGTCCCATATTGATCTGGAATATTCATTATGATTTTTTAACGTACCGTTTTAATAGTGAAAGAATTGCTGTAAAAGGATTTTCTCACAATTGGTACAGCTTCCTTACAGACCTTGCTGGACAGTTCTTTATAAATAATCCATTTAATGTAGCATTTATTTATGTATCACTTATAGCGTTGCTCAGGCATAAGATAAAGAGAGAGGCCGCTTTATCTATATATAATTTTACAGGCGTATCCCTCATTGTTATTCTTCTTTATATTTCTTTTTACAGGTCTACTTTGCCCCATTGGAGCGGGCCTGCTTATGTAGCCCTTATACCTCTTGCAGCTATCAGGCTATCACAGGTGACTAAAGAAAAGTTCTACCCAAAACTTATCTGTCTAAGCCTCGGCGCATACACAATTTTTATGATTATTTGTCCAGCTTTAATTAACTATTACCCCGGCACTTTTGGCAGTAAGATAACAATTGAACAAGGCAAGGGAGATCTTACGCTTGATATGTATGGCTGGAGTAAGGCAGCTAAAAGTTTCGACTCACTTTACCGAAATGAAAGAGCAAGAGGTGTGATGCCAAAGAATTCGCCTGTAGTTTGCAATAAGTGGTGGGGTGCTCATGTAGAATATTATTTTTGCCGGCCGTTAGGAATTCAAATGATAGGTTTGGGAGAAATAAATCAATTACACGAATACATGTGGATGAATAACCTTCGCAAAAATAAAGTAGATTTTTCTGCAGCTTATTGCATTATTAACTCAGATGATTATTATGATGTACATGAACAATATAATAACTATTATAATCAAATAGATACTATACAAATTATTCAAATACCGAGGAATAACAAGCCTTCACATAACTTTTATGTGTTTAGACTAACAGAATTTAAAAATAATTTGCCCATCCTTAAATAGAGAAAATTTTTCTTTTCCCTGTATTACTTATTATTATAAGTTTATTGAAACAAATTAATTTCGCTTAATAGATCTATGTATTGAAACTGCATTTTATTTAAATAAAATTATGGGGTTGTTAAGAGTGTTCTTTTGGGGAATGATTGTTAGTTTTTTTGGAACTTTGCCTTTAGGAACATTGAATGTTGCGGCAATGCAAATAAGCCTTTCCGAAGGAGTAAGAGAAGCCATTTACTTTTCTGCCGGATGTATTTTAATAGAAATGATATATGTACGCATTTCGCTTGTTGGAATTAACTGGATACGAAAACAAAAAAAACTATTTCAGTGGCTTGAATGGATAACACTGGCAATTGTGATTGCTCTTGCTGCAGGTAGTTTTATCGCCGCTTCAAAAGCGCATCCTGCAAAAAATGTACTGCTAAACAATACTATGAACCGGTTTTGCCTGGGATTTATAATGAGCAGTGTTGCCCCTATGCAAATCCCTTTTTGGTTTGGATGGAGCACCGTTTTGTTTACTAAAAAAATATTAAAAGCTGCAAACAATTATTATAATTTTTACATCACAGGTATTGGCCTGGGCAGTATGTCGGGTAACTTCGTTTTTATCTACGGAGGAAAATATGTTGCCAATAAATTAGATGCTAATCAACACATATTTAATTGGGTAATAGGTGGCATGTTTATATTAACCGCCATAATACAATTAATAAAAATTCTGTTGCATAAAGATGCTGCTGAAAACATTGAACATCTTGGTGAAACGTGAGGTTACTAATTGCTTTGTTTTTTTGTAAGCCTGCGCAAAATTAAATTTCAAATTTTATTAGAATGTTTATGATTCAGAAATTGGAACAATCCAAACAATTATTCAGATCATACTATGTGAGAGGCCATGTAAGCTGTAACTGCCATTCCATATCAAGAAAGTAATTGCTGTTTATTTAATCTGATGGACTGTTTAGGTTAGTATCTTTCTCTTCTTTATTTTGTTTAAACTCGAGCTTGCCAAACTTCCATGTAAAGTTTAATCCAAAAGATCTGAATGGTATTTTACGTGTGCTGTTTGTTGTAAAATTTGAACCCAACAATTTAGTTTGCTGAACTACATATCTATTAAACGGATTAGTGGCAGTAAAAGCAAGGCTTCCTTTTTTATTCCAGAATTGTTTGCGGATAGCTATGTTATAAGAAGTAAAGGAAGGATATGTACCCTGTGCCTCGTGCCGTGCAGAATTAAAGTTTCCAAAAAATTCTGCAACAAGAACTGGCGTTACCTGGTAAGTAGTATTTATATTAAAACGATAATTGAAACTGTTAGAATTAAATCCCGGATCAATTACATTTATTGTATGCCTGTGAAAAAAGAATGCATTTGATCTTACACTAAGCTTTTGAGAAATGTGGAGATCTGCAAACAAATTAATACCTGCATTTTTTTCCATCCCGATGTTCTGGCGCGTATTTACTGATACGTTTGTGTATGTAGAATCGCCTACGTTATAGGAAGGATAATATACAATGTAAGGTTGAATGTCATGATCATTTATTCTATAAAACAGGCTCAACATAAAAGAGCCAATCTTTTCTACATCTTTACTATAACCAAGCTCAAACCTGTGCCCTATCTCAGGCTGCAGATATGGGTTGCCTGCTGTTAAATTTTTAGGATCGTTAGTATTTATAAAAGGATTCAGATCATGATAGTCGGGGCGTTCAATTCTTTTTGAATAACTAAGTTTTATATTTTGATTTTCACCGATTTTTTTTGATAAATAAATGGAAGGAACAAAAGTATTATAGCCCGGAATTTTTGCCTGTTGAATAGAATTTGAATAATAAGAATTTATTTCTGTGCGCTCATATCTTCCTCCAAATTTTGCATCAAATAATTTCGCTACAGGAAAGCTTATCTCTGAATAAAAGGCATATACTTTTTGATGATAATTAAGATTATTTGATAATGAAGAATTGTATAAATATTCTTTCACTTCAGTTTGATAACGATCTACTTTTGAAGTACTGTTTATATCGTAAAAACTCACTTTTGATCCGACGCCTAATGTAATATCTTTCTTTAAAGGATGTGTATAATCCGCCGTTAATTCCGTCTCTGTTATCTTACCGGGGTTAACGCTTTGTGTACCATAATACAGTGAATCCCGGGGCAGCAAAAATTGGCTGGTGTTGCCGTTTGAATTATCATTACCAAAGCTTGAGTTTACATTGATATCCAATTCCTGATCTTCTTTATTAAAAGTTCTTTTATAATTTAAGCCTGCATCAATATTGTGAAATTTAAAATTATTAGTAGTATTGATAGATGACAAAATATCACTAATCGTACTGCCTGTATAATATTGCTGATCTTGTGTTGTAATTCCTTTTCCTTTATTTCCAAAGTGATTATAAGATATTGAGCCGGAGAAGTTATTTTTTTTCTTCAGAGTCCAGTCAAACCCAAGCCCCGCCTGGTATCCACCTCTCGAAAACTCACCATATCCATCCTGGTGAAGATTTGTTCGCTGGTTATTACTATCTGTTGTATACCGGTTAGAAATAAATGGAATTGAAGATTTCAATCTTGTATTACCGCTTAAAAACGAATTGATGCCGAAGCTGCCTTTACGCACATTAAAATTCATTGATCCGTTTTCCTGCAATGTTCCTGCGGTTAATGAAATATTTCCGTTATATCCTCTGGCAGTATTTGATTTAAGAATTATATTAATAATACCTCCCATTCCTGCAGCGTCATACTTTGCGCCGGGGTTAGTGATTACTTCGATACTTTTTATCTGGCTAGCCGGGATAGATTGCAAAACATCTGTAATGCTGCTTCCAAATGCCGAAGATGGTTTTCCATTTATCAAAAATCTTATTCCGCCACTGCCTGCGAGCTGAACATTTCCATCCACATCAACTGAAACCTGCGGCACTTTTTTAAGAACATCCGTAGCTACACCTGACTGCGAGGTAACATCACGCTCTGCATTAAAAACCATCTTATCAATTTTATTCTCAATAAGTTTCCCTTGCGCTACTATTGTTACTCCCTGCAATACACCTGCTTTTCTGCTAAGCAAAACCGGTTTAATATTTAAAGGGCTGTTTTTACCATCTGCTGTCACCTCATTTAAACTATAAGCAGTATATCCTATGTATTCAAAAACAATATTAAAAACACCATCCTTTACGTCATTTATTACATAGATGCCACCCTTATTTGTGGTTCCTCCATTTACAGGCTTACTTTGCCCTTTTATAAAAAGTGTAACAGTAGCGTATTCCAAAGGTGCTTTGGTTGCAGAATCAAGGATTTTACCGGTGATTGTATTTGTTTTAACAGGCTGAGCATAACCACCAAGAAAGCCGATAAGGAAAATTGCAGCTAATTTTATTTTCTTCACTACGTTTATTTTGGTGCAAGGCATTCCTCAAATCTTAAGCAATTCTGATTTTAAGTTCGTAAGTTAAAATAGAGAATAATTTATAACTGTTTTGACGTTTAGCAGGATTGATAATCTTCTTTGTTATTGCCGTACAGAGGTTAAATATTTCTTCGGGCAGGCGCCTAAGAACACGACCCCGGTTATGTATTGATATAATTGATTCTTTTAAACGTTAATGTTGGCAAAGAAATTAAAGAGCCAGTATCCTTTTACTTTTAATAAACTGATTTCAGCGGAGAGGGTGGGATTCGAACCCACGGTACAGTTTAACCCGTACGACGATTTAGCAAACCGTTCCTTTCGGCCTCTCAGGCACCTCTCCAA
>CAXSDW010000140.1:3958-6815 GCA_964236235.1 uncultured Chitinophagaceae bacterium | reverse complement strand
CTTTAATACCTGCAGCTTCCTGAAAACCTCCTAATACTACTTTTGAAGAATTTTCAAAGGCAATATTTTGACCACTTTTTTGATCAAATTGAACGCCATCACGATATACTGTACCGGTAGAGTCGGCAGCGCTATATGTAAAAGCTACCTGATGCCATTGACCATCATACATATGTGGCCATGCCTTTGCAAAGTTATAGCCTGCAAAATTCCAATCATCATTATTTCCTGGTGCATTAAAGTGTATTTTTAAGTCCATAGAATCGCTCGGGCTTTTAGTATTATTATCGGCGTAGAAAGTAATATTTCCCCAAAAATTTGATGAGTTGGCAAATGCAATTACACCCACAGCATGATTATTATCTTTCTGTGCCATAGTAATATTAATCCAAAAAGATATAGTAAAATCAGTGGATGTACCGAAATCATTAGGCCCCGGGTAATCTACATAACCATTCTTGGATCCATCAAATTGAACAGCTTTGCCGCTAACCCCTGTTGCATACGAAACATCATGGTCCGTTCCATAGTTAGCCCTAATACTATCTACATTACTACCATCCAAAGCCGTATAAAATTTTAAAGGACCACCGGGAGGATTAGTATCCTTTGGATAATCTCCTAAAGCCGGCCGCGATAATTTCTGGCAACCAGTAACCGCAATTACGAATATTAAAGCTAATGCCACAATTGTATTTATTTTATATCTTAAATTCATAATATTTTTTTATGTATAATTATATATACTAAATAAAGTTCCAAAAAGTTTTAATTTAATAATTAGGATTTTGTACTAAAACACCTCCGGATAAATCAATAGCTGGTTGTGGGATAGGGTACAAAGCATTTTTTGGTTGATAACCTAATGGTCCCAATACCGCCGGAGCATCTCCCCATCTTACCAGATCATAAAATCTATAACCTTCCATTGCAAATTCCCATCTGCGCTCATTTTTTATTGCAGTGCGCATTTGTGCCTGCCCGGCAAAAGCTATATGTGGTAAAGCATCACCAGTACCTCCGCCATTTCGTGCCCTTGCCCTTACCTGTTCAAGCATTGCTTCTGCAGTTGCACCGTCTCCTACTTCATTTGAAGCTTCTGCTAGCATAAGAAGAACATCTGCATAACGTATAATCCTATGATTTATCCAACCTGCACCACCCGAACCATTTATCTGGCCCGTAAAAGCACGCATAGCGGGATCAGAATAAACTTTTTTATTCCAATACATCCTCTCAATATGGCCAGAGGTTCCATTGGGGTCATAAGGAGGTAACGTTGCTCCATAGCCGCCGGTCGCTGGTCCGCCATCATTTTGACCTGAGTATAATATAGTTTTAGTTTTCCGAGGATCAGTAGAATCCCAGGCACTTACCAGGTTTTGAGTCGGCTGATTCCATCCCCATCCTAAATTCCAATTATTAGTTGCCCCGCCTTGCCTTATATTTTGTGAGGTTCCCCAATTAGTTCCATAATCGTTTGTACCATTCGAACCAATGGTTGCCTGCATTTCAAATATTGATTCAGGACCATTTTTGCCAGCTCCGTTCAATCCATCTTTCCAAATATCTTTAAAATCAGGCGTTAATGAGTAGGCGCCGGATGCAATTACCTGGTTACAATATTTTATAACGGAATCCCATTGCTGGCGAAATAAAAAAGTCTGAGCCCATAAAGATTTTGCTGCGCCACTTGTTAAACGTCCGGGATATCTGTTAGCTCCTGCAATTTCCCAGTTTAAAGGTAAATATACTGAAGCTACTGATAAATCAGAATCAATTTGAGCATAAATAGCAGCAGCAGGCGATTTTGGCTTGATGTTTTCAGAAGCTTTTTCAGAGTAAAAATTAAGCAAGGGGACATCTCCATATGCTTTTACTAATTCAAAATATGAATAAGCCCTGAAAAAAAGTGCTTCACCAACGTTTCGAAGCGATGCTTCATCCGTAACATTTGATGTTTTGGCTGTATTTAATATTTTATTAGTAAGGTTAATCATGTAATAATGATCATTCCAGTAAGTATCTTCTGCCCAATCATCTTTTGTATACTGAAAAGTTTCAAACTCTGTATTAATTTCAGCACCATCGCTAAGGCTGCTGCCCTTCATTGCATCATCATCCCTGATACTATTAAAGTCAATCCATGGTAAAGTGGAAAATCCATTATAACTGCGTAAGGTGCTGTATAAACCAAAAACCGGGGTTTCAAGAGCACCTTGATTTAAATCAGTAAAAGTTGCTGAAAGAGGTTTCCTGTCCAAGTATTTTTTGCAGCCTGAAACTATAATCAGCATTGGTGCACAAAGAAACAATAAAGGGAATAGTTTATTTATTCTTTTCATATCATTTATATTATTATAATTTAAAATGTTACATTAAGACCAAAAGTAGTCACAACTGGTATAGCGCCTCCGGCGGTATCATATCCAAAGCTTGTGGCATTACCACCAAATTCCGGAGTATAACCTAAATTATTTTTCCACGTTTTAAGATTCTGTGTATTTACAAACAAACGTAAATTCTTAGCCCGAAGTTTTGACAGAACACTTTGTGGGAAATTATATCCTAATTGAGCATTCCTGATTCTAAAATAACTCCCATCTTCAATATTGTAGGTTGATCCAACATAATTGCTTCTATCAGCAGAACTTATAATAGGAACCCAGTTTGAAGTTCCGGGACCATGCCATCTGTCGAGCTGAAAAGCTGCATAATTCACTCTTTGGAAAGGAGATTCGAGGGAGCCCCATACTCTATAAACATCATTACCATATACTCCGCCAAGATCCACACTTAAATTAAACCCTTTATAATTAACAGATATTGTACCTCCATAAGTAAATTTAGGAGTTGG
>CAXSDW010000140.1:0-3858 GCA_964236235.1 uncultured Chitinophagaceae bacterium | reverse complement strand
TTAAATTTTAAATCTCCCGGCCTGATAACATTTCCTCCCAGAGTAGATTGACTGGGTGATTTTAATATGTCAGCGTAACTTTGGAAAACACCTTCACTTACATAACCCGCAAAGTAACCAATAGGATAACCTGGCTGCGTTACGCTGAGAGCTTGACCATTATTTTGACTGGCCACAGCCAAAACACCTGTTGGCAAATCCGCACTGAGGCTAATCACTCTATTTGTGAGAAATGTTATATTACCGCTTACATTTACTGTAAGATCCTTTGACACGTTTTGATTCCATGAAGCAGCCAATTCCTCACCCCAGTTTCTAATACTGCCTCCATTAATCAATTCGGCTGTTTGTCCTATTTCAGACCTCTCGACAAAGGTTAGCAAATTTTTCGTAGTCCTGTTAAAATAAGAACCTTCAAAATGTAAACGATTTTGAAATGCATTAAACTCTAAGCCGGCTTCCTGGGCAGCAATTGTTTCCCACTTTAAATCCGGATTAGCAATGTACGCATTAGTTGCAGCAGTATAAATGTTAGTACCAAAAACAGCATTAACACCTGTATTTAATGTTGGATAAAAAGGATAATTAAGGTTATTGCCACCTGCATCAACAGCACCTTGATTTCCCAAAACCCCAATAGATCCCTTTAGTTTAAGAAAATCAAACATATGTTGCCCGTTCATAAAATTTTCTTTTGATATGTCCCATGCGCCACCAACAGCCCAAAATAACTGATTGCGATTTTTTTCAGGAATCTGAGATGAGGCATCATTTCTTGCAGATGCATTTATATAATATTTATTTTTATAATTATATAATGCTCTTAGCAACCCTGAAACTGTAGTATATTCATTTTGAGATGAATGAGTACCAGGCTGATCTGTACGCTGGTCGGGGTTTACAACACCAAACCCACTTGTTACATACCAAAATCTTGGATCATCAGGTATTGGCAAGGCAGTTGCATCAGTTCCCTGCTGCACTGTAGTTTGTCTGTAAAAATTACCAAAATAATATGTGGTGAAACCTGCAGTAACAGTTAAGTTATGATCTCCAAAAGCTTTTTTAAATGTAAGTATTTCATCCTGTTGATATTTTCTATAAGTGTTGTCCTGCTCCTGTAACTGAGTTTTACTCGTGTAAGCGTATGGAGTATTATTTACAGGGTTATAAGCATCATAAAGAGGATTATAAATGCGGGTGTTGATATTACTCATATCCGCGTAAAATGTTGATCGAAACGTAAAGTATTTAAAAAAGTTAAGTTCAGCATATACGCTTCCTACTGTTCTAAATTCAATTCCAATTGTTTTATTCCAGGTATTTTCTATCTCAAGTAAAGGATTTACAACCCCTGAATTTTGAAGAGCGGTATTTAATCCTGAATACAAATTTGTATTAATACTATCTGATCCATAAGGATTTTGTATTCTGAAAGGCTTTGTTCCTGATGATATCAAAGGAATGACTTTCCTGGCATTATCTAATTCACTTGTTGCATTATAAGGCAGGTGTTGTCTTGCGCCATTAATATTAACTCCTATTTTTATAGCCTTGCTTATCTGTGCTTCATCACTAAAATTAAATTGCATTCTTTCCAGTTGCTGATGTAGTATTATACCTTCATCATGGCTAAATCCCAATCCCAGATAAAATCTATTTTTATCAGTACTGCTTGAAACACTTAAGTTACTTGTTGATGTTTTTGCGGTTCTCGTTACAGCGTCTATCCAGTCAGTATTTGCAGTTAAACCTGTGTAATCATAAGGTATTGTGATTCCATTATTCGCATTCTCTTCAGCAAATAATGTTTTAAACTGGTCCCCATTTACTAATTTAATTTTATCAGTAAGCGTTTTGAAACCATAAAATGTATTAAAATTTACAACTGTTTGTCCTGATCTTGCTCTTTTTGTAGTAATAGCTATTACGCCGGTAGCGCCTTTTACTCCAAAAATTGCTAACGAAGAAGGATCCTTTAAAACTTCAATAGACTCAATATCATACGAGTTTAAATAATCAATATTATCCTCGAAAACTCCATCCACAACATATAAAGGGTGTACATTTCCTAAACTACCTGTACCCCTTATACGAATATCGGGAGCCGCTCCAGGCGTACCATTATTAACAATAGAAAGACCTGCCACTTTACTTTGCAAAGATGCTACAGGATTAGTATTAGGTTTATCAGCAACTTCCTTACCTGAAATTTTAACTATAGAACCTGTAAGATCTCTTTTATTTGCTGTACCATAACCAATTACAACCACCTGCTCCAGTTGAGTACTTGAGGCAGTTAAAGATACCGGCACGTTAGTTCTTCCATTTAAACTAATTTCAGTTCTATTGTAACCGGAAGACGATACAACAAGTGTTGCATTTGGATTAGTTACATCAATTGAAAAGTTCCCTGTGTTATCAGTAGCTATTCCTTTTTTGGAGCCTTTTACCTGTACAGTGGCACCGGATAAAGCTTCACCTGTTGCGCTTGTTACTTTTCCTGTTACAGCAGTTACCTGGGCAACGGCATGCTGGGAAAAAATTATAAAAAAGATTAATGGTATTAGTTTGATAACACGACGAATGGTATCAACCCGGGTGAAAATTGGAATCATACTCTGTGGTTTTGATTTTAAATTAAATGTATATAAACTTTCAAGTAATCGGATGGTTATTTAGCAAATACAGATGGTTATTTAGCAACACGTTATTGTGATAGACAAACAAATGTAATAAAATGATGCTTATATTTTCAAAATTTTAATAAGATTTTTTTTTATAATTCAGGCTAAGTATGTACAGCCCTCAATTGCTAATTCAGTTTGTTCAAATACAGTACAGGCTTCTGTTTTAAAATCTTCAAGTGTTTCATACATGGAAGAAAAGTGACCAATTAATAATTTTTTTACGCCTGCTTTAGCCGCAATCATCGCGGCTTCTATTGCTGTGGAATGAAAACGACTATGTGCTTTTTGCTGTAATGCATGCAAATAAGTGGCTTCGTGATAAAGGAGATCAACGTTTTTTATTTTATCAATTATCGGCTCATAATAAATTGTATCAGCGCAATAAGCATACGTTTTAGGCGGCGATAAAGCAACGGTAAGCAGTTCGTTTTTTATTACCCGCTTGTTTTCATCAACAAAATTTTCTCCTTTCTGTAAATTATCGTAAAATGAAGTAGGAATATTATGTTGCTCAACCTCACCCGGAACTATTTTTCTTAAGTTTTTTTTCTCTCTGAACAAAAAACCCCAGCATTCAATCCTGTGCTTAACCTTAAAAGATTCTACAATTATTTTAGATCCGTCTTTAATTATACACTCATTTTGTAATGCATGAAAATGCAACTCAAACGGAAGCTGTGCATTAGCAATTTGCAATTGCAGATCAATCACTGCTTTTAACTGCTCCGGAGCATAAATATGCAACTCATTTTTTCTGCCGGATAAACCCATGCTGGTAAGCAAACCGATTAATCCGAAATAATGATCGCCGTGCAGATGAGAAATAAAAATATCATTTATCCTGCTTCGCCGCATTTTATAACGGTCTAATTGCATTTGAGTGCCTTCACCACAATCTATAAGAAAACTGTTTTCATTTGTTTGCACTACCTGGGCAGTAGGATGCCTGTTATAAGCAGGTATCGCAGAATTGTTTCCTAAGATAGTTACAGCAAACATAATTTCAATGTACGAAGTTAGATGTGTGATGTAAGATGTTAGACATTTCAGACTGTTTATTTTCTTAAGGCATTTTATGATGCAACTATAATTTTTAATATTTCGATAATAATAAGATAAGATGGCCGTACTCAACAGCAAACTGTTTTGTACGTTTCATCATTTCTTT
>CAXSDW010000139.1:0-6905 GCA_964236235.1 uncultured Chitinophagaceae bacterium | reverse complement strand
AAATATTCAATTATTGAGTAATAAAGGATAAAGGTAGCTTATTGAAGTATTATAGTTTGCCAGCGGGATTCTGTATAAAAATGCTATTTTTGCCGCTTGAAAGGTCCTGTGGCCGAGTGGTTAGGCAGAGCTCTGCAAAAGCTTCCACAGCGGTTCGAATCCGCTCGGGACCTCTAAAGTAAGAATTTGATCTTACTCTATTCTACAAAAGTTTACGACAATATTACTGATTTTCAGTTATTTGTAACAGCTCCTTCGTTTTTAAAATTTAAAATAGCAAAGAGCTCATCTTTCACCAATTTTAAGTCTCAGCCGGGTCTGTAGGCAACGTTTTCCTTTAATACTGCATTTATTTAATAACGACTTTAGATTTATGCGATACATATCCTTTATAGCTATCATTTGTTTTTCTGTCTCCCTCCACACATCTTATGCACAGGTACCTGATAAAAGAATATTGCAGCCTGCTGCTATGCAGGAGGATTTCAAGTACCTCCGCAAAGCTGTGGAAGAAACGCATCCCGGCCTATACATGCACCATACCAAACAGGAGATGCAGTCAATAATGGATAGCCTTTTTACATCACTGGATAAGTCATTGGCTTTTTATGACTTCTATAAAGTAATTGCTTTTTTTATTGCAGAAATCAAATGTGAGCATTCGTATTGTAATCCTTACGGAAGCATGGCTAAAGAAAATAATGCAAAATGGAAACTGTTACCGCTGCAATTATACTTTACGAATAATAAGGCTTACATGGCCGTAAACCGAAGCCAGGATGAAAGTATTCATTTTGGCGATGAAGTACTTACTATAAATAATTATCCTGTTGACAATGTAAAGCGTGCGCTGTATAAATATGTGCCTGCTGATGGAAATATGGAAGCCAGCAAAGAAGCCTTTCTTTCTTCTATGAATTTTAATTTTTTTTATTATGAATTTATAGAACGTCCCGAGGCTTTTGAGGTCGTTTTTAAAGATAACTCAGGGCAGATATATACAAGACATTTTGATGCTGATCTTACCCCGGAAGCAAGCAGAAATAATGCTTTAAAGAACCCTGCAAACAGGCAAGTTATCCAACACGAAAAAGTGAACAGGATTGATGAGAAAGAACCGTGCAGGCTGGGGATGTTGAAGGATAAAAATACAGCAATATTAACAGTCCGATCCTTTGGAGGGGACAGGGAAAAGTTTTTTAAAAAATATGACCGCTTCTTCAATACGCTTAAGAAAGAAAAGACTGCTAATCTTATTATCGACCTAAGCTTTAATGGAGGCGGTGATGAAGAATATGCAGCAGAGCTTCTCAGCTATCTTATCGCAAAACCGACGAGGTTCATTAATGAAGAATACTTGATTAATATCACTGACGAATACCTCAAAAAAACCAATCTCCCTAAGGATGCACTTGAAAATATTTCAGCTTTCATAGAACCAATGAAAGATGGGAAAGCACTTGTAAAGGAACAAACAGCGTATACACGTGAGTTAAAAACATTTGAACCTAAGCCTAACCGCTTTACAGGCAAAATATATTTTTATATTAACGGAGGAACATCATCGGCGGCTTCAACCTTTGCAGCAGTGGCACAAAGCAACAATCTTGGTACATTTATAGGCCAGGAAACAGCAGGCTCTTATGCAGGCGGTGGCACTTCAAATGGGTTAGACCTTACGTTACCCAACAGCGGCATTACCACGCATACCTCCATCGTGTATCAGCCCTTTGCCACCTCAGGCAGAGACAAAAACAGAGGCGTAATACCTAACTACTTTTTGTTCCATCATTACAAAACCTGGTAGGCAGTAATGATAGCTGGAAAACGTTTATTTTCTCTCTTATTGAAAAAAAATAAAGCAGTTGTTTTGCTATGGAGTCTACTCTTATAAGCAAGGAAGGATTAACAACAAAGCATTCCGTGATTATTCTGAATATCTACGCCAGAGGATGCAAACGGAATTGTCACCATACTAAAACTGCCCAGTATTATCGGGGCAGTTTACTTACTAACCTATTGTCTTTTCTTAACTCGCCTGCAAAGCTTCTGTTAGTACTGGATAATCATTGTAACCTTTTTCGCCGGGTGTATAAAAAGTGTCGAAATCCGGCGGATTATATTCAGCGCCGATACGAATACGTGTTACGAGGTCGGGATTAGCAAGAAACGGGCGGCCGAAAGCTACCAGTTCGCCTTTGCCTTCTTTCAAATCCGCCTCTGCACGGGCAGCATCATAACCACCGGAAAGAATGATAGTACCGCCAAATGCATCACGAACTGCATCTTTAACGCTTTGCGGCACTGCTGGTGCACCCATAGATGAATGATCAACTACGTGAATGTATGCAATGCCCGTTTGCTTAAGACCTGCGGCAAGCTGTATATATTGCTGCTCTGTGTTTTCATCAGCCTTCATTTCATTAAACGCACCAAACGGTGATAAACGGATACCCGTTTTGCCTTTACCGATAGCACCAGCTACCGCTGCTGTTACTTCCAGCACAAAACGGTTACGGTTTTCGGGGGAACCACCGTATTCGTCTTTACGGTGATTGGATGCAGGATTTAAAAACTGGTCCAGCAGGTAACCGTTGGCGCCATGTAGTTCCACGCCATCAAAGCCTGCCTCAACAGCATATTTTGCGCTCTGCACAATTTCAGCAATTAAGTCAGTAATTTCTCCTGTACTTATTTCTTTTGGCACCGGCAACGGCTGCATACCTTCCTGGTCTGTGTACATCTGCGTGCTGGCAGCGGCCACCGCAGATACACCTTTCACAATGCCTTCATCAGGCAAATTTAAAGGGTGCCCGATGCGACCTGTATGCATCAACTGCACAAATATTTTTCCGCCTTTTTCATGAACAGCAGCCGTCACCTTTTTCCATGCGTTTACCTGTTCAATATTAAATAAGCCGGGAATACGGGCATAACCCAGGGCATCCGGTGAAGGTGCAACACCTTCTGTAATTATCAGTCCTGCTTCAGCACGGTCGCTGTAATATTTTACCATTAATTTATTTGGAATATTATTTACCGCACGGCTGCGTGTCATAGGCGCCATAACAATCCTGTTTGCAAGCCTGGTGGTGCCAAGCGTGTATGCACTGTACAGTAACGGGTACGATGTACTCATAGTAATTTGTTTGTATTTTTAATGATTGATTTTTTGTCTCTTTGTTAGCAATCCCGATGTGTTTATAATCTGTTTGATAGAATAAAGAATTACCTTTACTTGCAAATTGCAAGTGCAAACATACATGATTACTTGTAAAATGCAAGTATTTTTTTATGACTCAAAAAGAAGATGAATTATGCCGCCGTTCAGCATGTGCCATCAGCATGGCGCTGGAAAACATTGGTGATAAATGGTCACTGCTTATTCTGCGTGACCTGATGTTTACGGATAAGCGCACGTACGGAGAACTGCAGGCATCTGATGAAAAGATTGCTACCAATATACTGGCAGCCCGTTTACTCTCACTTGAAGCAAATGGCCTGATCAGGAAAGCGGCTGACCCGGGCAATGGCCGGCGCAGTTTATATTTTCTTACTGAAAAGGGTATTGACCTGCTACCTGTTATTATTGAATTAAGGCAATGGGCGGAAAAGCATAATGATGATGCAGAAGGGTGCGCCCATGCTTTAAAGCTAACAGATAAAAACCGTAAAGAAGTATTGGCAGCGTATAAGAAGAAACTAAAAGCAATACATTGTATCAATTAATAGCAAAACAACTTTTTAGCAACGCCTGTGTTCACCGGCCAATCAATTTACATCAACCTTAATTGCCTCCTGCAATTGGTTGGCATTACTTATAACAATTTCAGGTTGCTCTTTAACATTTTTACAACACCATCAACACGGCAAGAAAATAAATTAAAAAGATGCTGATACAAAATAAACAAACCGCCATTGTTGGCGGTGGCCCCGGCGGATTAATTCTGGCAAGGCTTTTACAATTAAAAGGTGCCAGTGTAAGAGTGTATGAAAGAGATTTTGATAAAGACGCCCGCCTGGTAGGTTCACCACTTGATATGCATGAAGGATCGGGAATGGCGGCTTTACGCAAAGCGGATTTATTAGAGAAGTTTAAAGAAAATTATCGCCCCGGTGCAGACAAAATGGCTATCGTAAATGAACAGGCTGAGATATTTTTCAGTGACCACAAAACCAAACGGGATGAAGATTTCGGCAGTGCATATTTTCGTCCTGAAATAGACCGTGGTCCGTTAAGACATATGTTGCTGAAATCTTTACAACCGGGGACGGTTGTGTGGGACAGTCATTTTATTTCAATGGAAAAACAAAATGATGGTTGGCTGTTGCATTTTAAAAATGGTTCATCCGCTTACGCCGATATTGTAATTGCTGCCGATGGCGCCAATTCCAAAATCCGCCCATACATCACAGCCAGCAAAGCTTTTTATTCAGGCGTAACCATGCTTGAAGGCAATGTTCATGATGCAGAGAAGGCAGCGCCTAACATTTATGCATTGGCAAATGGCGGAAAAATAATGGCTTTTGGAAATAAAAAGGATTTATTGCTCGGTCAAAAAGGCAACGGCGATTTAGGTTTTTATGCAAGCTTTAAAGCAGATGAAGCCTGGGCAACCAATAATGGATTGGATTATTCTGAAAATGCGCAAATTTTGAAATGGTTTAAAACAGCATATCCCGAATGGAGCAGTATCTGGTACGAACTGTTTGAAAATGCAGCAAGTCCTTTTATTCCACGTCCCATTTATTGTATGCCGCCAGATCAAACGTGGGAAGCCTTACCCAACTTAACCATGCTTGGTGATGCCGCACATGTAATGCCGCCCTTTGCAGGAGAAGGTGCAAATATGGCTATGCTCGATGCTTTGGAACTGAGTGAATGTTTAACCTCTTCTGCATACAATACTGTGCAGCAAGCCATATCTTTTTATGAAATATATATTCGTAACAGGGCAGCAATAGCAGCTCAGGAATCGCTTGAAAATGGTGAGCGGATGCACTCGGAAGATGCGTTAAATACAATGTTGAATTTGTTTAGCGGGCAATAGAAGAAATACCTGTTAAAAAATGCTTCCTGGTTGAAAGATAGGAACATTTTAGGTTTGGAGTTTTGCACTGACCATTTACTCAAGACAAGTCACCAATTATTCGGCCTTAACATAGTGTGGTAGAATTTATAACTTTTGCAGAAATCACAATCATTAATGAGCTTTAAATTTACAGTTCAGTCATTTATTCTAATTGTCTCTTTCCTATGTGCCATTCCCCAATCAATCATAGCATCAATTACATCTATAATTTTAATGCCTGAAATAGTGAGGTTATACTGTTTCAAATTCGGGGTTTGCTGGTCAACACTGCGTGTGATAATGCCATTTATCTCCAGTTCTTTCAATTCTCTTGATAACATCCGGGGCGTTATCTTTTCAATGTTCTCCTGCAAATCCCTAAACCTGTTCCTTCCTCTAAACAGTGCCGTAATAATGGGTAACTTCCATTTACCGCTCACTGCGTTCATCGTATCGCTCAATCCCAAAATGAGTTGTTTGGGACAATGATTTACATCTTTATTTTGAAGTACTTCTTTAAAGCTATTCATGGCGATAATACTGTTTGCTCACTATACAAAAGTATACCGTTAAACTGATAGTAAGCAGCAATTGAAACCGTGTAAAAGAATAGCTTTGCCATTCAATAAAAAAAGTAAAACATGATTTTAATTACAGGCGCAACCGGTCAATTTGGTGCCAAAGCCATTGACTATTTAATTAATAAAGGCATACAAAGTTCACACATAGGCGCATTAGTGCGGGACACAGCAAAAGCAGATAATTTAGAAGACAAGGGAATTGCGTTACGCATGGGAGATTACTCGGACTTTCCTTCGTTAGTGAAAGCGTTTCTGGATGTTGACAAACTATTATTGGTTTCCAGCAGCGACCGGGGAGCGGTTGAGAACCGTACTGCCCATCACATCAATGCAATTAAGGCAGCAAAAGAGGCAGGAGTAAAACACGTTGTATATACTTCCTTTGTACGCAAGCCCGGTTTTGAAAACTCTTCTATTGCTGCGTTTCAAAATTCACATCTTCAAACGGAGGAGTTTTTGAAAAATAGCGGTCTTAATTATACCATCCTGCAAAATGGTATTTATTTGGAAATGATACCAATTTTTGCTGGTGCTAAAGTAGCGGAAACAGGAACTATCTTATATCCTGCAGGCAAGGGCAAAGCTAGTTGGGTGCTCCGTGAAGAATTGGCGGAAGCGGCTGCCCATGTACTTACTACTGAAGGTCACGAAAACAAAACCTATTCGCTTGCAAACACGGAAACGGCTTCTTTCAGAGATATAGCGACTGAGTTATCAGAAATCTTAGGCAAAGAAGTGCAATACCAGTCTCCTTCAGTGGCAGAATTTGAAGGCATTATGAAAGGCGTCGGCGTACCCGATTTGTACATTGGTATGTTTACCATGTGGGCAACTGCGCAGGCACAAGGGGCGTTAGATTTAGAAGATGGTACTTTGGCTTCATTGTTAGGCAGAAAGCCAATAATAGCGAAACAATTTCTTACAAAAATTTACTAATAGAGAGTTTGAAACAAACGGCGTAAACTTAGGGTTTGGTGTTATTAGGGCATCACGTTAGACATCGGCTGTAATTCGCTATCAGCTCAACAACGCTAAGCCCTGTTCGTTGTATGCCATTTTTAAAGATGACAAACCCTAAAATAGGTTGACTAAAAATTAAACACTTTTAGCAACACTATGGCACAGAAGAAAACGGCAGCCTGCCGGAAAAAACAGTATCAAAAAGCAAGTTTCGACTTCAAATTTTCTGTCATTGACAAAATTTATAATGGGCAGATATCCATTAACCATGCCGCAGAAATTTATAACATTT
>CAXSDW010000138.1:5017-6937 GCA_964236235.1 uncultured Chitinophagaceae bacterium | reverse complement strand
TTGGGCCGGATGGTTCTTTATATATTTCAGATTCTGAGAAAGGAAAGATCTGGCGTATCATGTACAAGGGCGATAGAAATAAATTTGGGAAGGAGCAGTTAGCGGCAATGGAAAAAAGAAAATTAAATTCAAATATTCGTACACCTGATGAAATAAATGATAACCTTTATAAAGACAAAGCATTGCCTGGTGCGCAGGTTTATAACACATATTGCGTTTCCTGCCACCAACGTAATGGCAAAGGTGATGGTAACCGTTTTCCTCCTTTAGATAGCTCTGAATGGGTAAATGGCGATAAGAAAAGATTGATTGATGTTGTATTAAATGGTTTTAATAAACCTATAGAAGTTAAAGGTAAACCATATAACAATGTGATGCCACAACACAGCTTTTTAAGAGACGAAGATATTGTAGAGGTGTTAACTTATATAAGACAGCATTTCAACAACAACCCGAATGTCATTACAAGTAAAGATGTTTTGGAAATTAGAAAAATCTCTGTAAAGAAAAATAATAAATAAACAGTTTGATGTTGATTAAGATGGTTGCTATGAAGTGTGAAAATAATTTAATGAAGTGCAATTTTTATTGATCCCCAAAGTGATGAAGTTGACTGGTGCGACGCCAATGCAGATGCACAAAGAACAAATGCCGGCTAAAAAATATTTAATAACATAAACCAAACACTTTTATGAAACGCAGAAATATATTAAAAGGATTAACACTGCTTCCATTTGCCGGTGGCGCATTAGGAAGTGTTATTCCATCATCATCTGCTGTTGCAGCACCTGCACCAAAAAGAGATGTATTGGCAGAACTTGGATTACGCACTTTTATCAATGCGGCCGGCACTTATACTTCTATGACTGCATCGCTGATGCCGGAAGAAGTAATGGATGCAATTAACAGCAGTGCAAAAGAATTTGTAATGCTTGATGAAGTGCAGGATAAAGCAGGTGCAAAGGTTGCGGCCATGTGCCATGCAGAAGCTGCGATGATAACAGCCGGCTGCTGGTCTGCAATGGTATTAGGCATGGCCGGCGTACTTACGGGCAAAGATGCAAAAAAAATTGCGCAACTTCCACGACTTGAAGGTACGGGAATGAAGTCTGAAGTGATCGTCCAAAAAAGCCATATGAATGGTTATGATCATGCACTCACAAACACTGGTGTAACAATAGTAAGTGTGGAAACGGCGCAGGAAGCAGAAAGTGCTGTTAATGATAAAACAGCTATGATGTGGTTCCTGAACAGGGAAGCGCCTGCAGGTAAAATACAACACCAGGAGTGGCTGGCAATTGCTAAAAAACATAATTTGCCAACAATGATTGATATGGCTGCGGATGTACCACCAGCCGAGAACTTATGGAAGTATAACGATATGGGATTTGATCTTGTTTGTATCTCCGGCGGCAAAGCTATTTGCGGGCCGCAAAGCACAGGAATATTGATGGGTAAAAAAGATTTGATTGCAGCCGCAAGATTAAATGCCCCACCGAATGGCGGTAATATTGGCCGCGGCATGAAGGTAAATAAAGAAGAGATGATCGGGATGTATGTAGCATTGGATAGTTATATAAAAAGAGACCACGACAAAGAATGGAAGATGTGGGAAGACCGTATTTCACTAATCAATGATGCTGTAAAAAACATAAATGGTATTACTACAGAAATAAGCATTCCGCCTGTTGCTAATCATTCTCCTTCGCTGATGATCGCTTGGGATCCTGGTAAAATTAAACTTACAAAAGAGAGCCTTGGCGAGAAACTTCGCAATGGAAAGCCGTCAATTGAAACTGTTTCGTGGGAAAAAGACAACAGCATTCGTATTACTGTTTTTATGTTGAAGCCTGGTCAGGAGAAAATTGTTGCTGCAAAAATCAAAGAAGAATTGATGGCAGCTTCAGCATAAAATCATAA
>CAXSDW010000138.1:3636-4917 GCA_964236235.1 uncultured Chitinophagaceae bacterium | reverse complement strand
TCTATGTTTCTATTGTGGCTGTTTGGTTCATTAATTTCTCACCTAAGAATGATCATTAAATAATACAAAATTCATGAAAACAATAAATTATTTGCTGGTTTTTATTTTATGTTTTTTTGTTCATACATCTTTTGCTCAATCTTACGATATTGTAATAAAGGGCGGGCATGTTATAGATGCTAAAAATAACATAGATGCTGTAATGGATGTTGCTATTAAAGATGGTAAGATAGCACAGTTAGCAAAAGCTATAGATGCAAAACAGGCGCTGCAGGTAGTTGATGCAAAGGGATTGTATGTAACACCGGGTTTAATTGATATGCATGCGCATCTTTTCTTTGGCACAGAACCGGATCATTATTTAAGCAATGGTTTAGTGGCTGTTGTTCCGGATGGTTTTACATTTCGTGTAGGTGTTACTACCGTAGTTGATGCCGGCGGCGCAGGCTGGAAATCTTTCCCAACTTTTAAGAAAAATATCATTGATAATTCTCAAACACGTGTACTGGCTTTTCTCAATATTGTTGGTGAAGGAATGCGTGGTGGCGCATATGAACAGAATATAAATGATATGGATGCGAAGATGAGCGCTTTTGTTGCAAAGGCAAACAAAAATGATGTGGTCGGTTTTAAAGTAGCACATTATATGGGGCCGGAATGGACACCGGTTGATCGTGGTGTAGAAGCAGGCAAGATGGCTAATATGCCCGTCATGATTGACTTTGGTGGAAACACTCCTCCGTTATCTATTGAAGAATTGTACATGAAACATTTACGTCCGGGTGATATATATACACATACTTATGCGTTGCTGGAAGGCAATGTAAGAGAACCGGTTGTTGATACTGTAACCAATAAAGTAAAACCGTTTATATGGGATGCTGTTAAGAAAGGAATTGTTTTTGATGTTGGTTATGGCGGCGCCAGTTTCAATTTTTCACAGGCAATTCCTGCAATCAAACAAGGCTTTCTGCCAAGAACAATTAGCACCGATTTGCATACAGGCAGTATGAATGCTTCTATGAAAAGCCAGATTGATGTGATGTCTAAATTTTTGCTGATGGGCATGTCTTTGAATGATGTAATTAAAGCCAGTACGTGGTCTCCTGCGCAGGTAATTAAAAGAGAAGAGCTTGGCAACCTTACCGTTGGCGGCATTGCAGATGTTGCAGTTTTAAATTTGCGTCAGGGTAATTTTGGCTTTTATGATAAGACAGGTTATAAAGTTGAAGGCAAACAAAAGCTTGAATGTGAGATGACCATTAAAGGCGGTAAGATTGT
>CAXSDW010000138.1:0-3536 GCA_964236235.1 uncultured Chitinophagaceae bacterium | reverse complement strand
TTTATTAAAGTGATTTTGATGCGTGCCAAATGTTTCTCCTTTACCAACTCTCTATTAACCTTTTTGTTGATTGTTCAATCGTCTTCACTATTGCTTGCTCAAAATAAATCATCTGTAAAAAACAACATATTAAAAGTAACCAGCACAAATGATTTTACTATAACAGGTGATGGAAGTTCAGAAAATTGGAAAGCTGCTGAATGGAATAATTTACCACAGCATAACACTAATACGCTTAAAAATGCAGGCTGGAATATTCCGCTACAACCTGGCAACACAAACGATATCAGCTACGAGACATTATTTAAAATTCTCTATTCAAACACAGGAATTTATTGTTTGTTTAAATGCGAAGACAGCATAATCACAGCTACGCTTAAAGAAGATTATCTCAATCTTTATGATGAGGATGTTGTGGAAGTGTTTTTAAGGCCCGACACCAGTCTGCCTGTCTATTTTGAGTATGAACTTTCACCTCTGAATTTTGAGTTGCCAATACTTATCATAAATAATAAAGGGAATGCAATGGGTTGGAAACCCTGGCAATATCAGGGCGAAAGAAAAACAAAACATGCAGTGAACATCAACAAGAAGAATCTGGTAAATAACAGGCTTACCTGGACTGCAGAAATATTTATACCATTTGCATTATTACATCCTCTCGATAATGTGCCACCAACAAAAACAACGCAATGGCGTGCAAATTTTTATCGTATAGATTATGACGTTAAGCCCACTTACTTTAGCTGGCAGTTAACCAGGGGAAGCTTTCATGATCCTGAGAAGTTTGGAATATTGGAATTTGAATGAGCAGGATTAAGAGGACGATTGTTATTTATTTTTTTGCATCATCCATTCCCTGCCAGGTGCGTCTGCTAAAAAACTCTCAATATTTCCCCTGTCCTGGAGCGTAACAAAAACTGTTCGTCCATCTTTGCCGCCGAAGGCTACGTTACTGGGTTTTTTGCCGGTCAAATTTATTTCTTTAAGCACTTCACCCGATGGAGAAACTTTTACAACTGTTCCCTTTCCATGCCTTGCGATATACAGATTGCCGTTAGTATCACAGCGCATCCCATCCATACCAAAATCAGCAAACTCAATCAGCAAACGCTTATTACTTATATCACCACTTTCAGATAAATCATAAGCCCATACTTTACGCTGAACAGATTCATTTACATAAAGTTTTTTATCACCCGGGCTTACTTCTATCCCGTTTGCAGTGCCCATATTATCTTCCAGTAAAGTAACTTTTCCATCTGTATCAATACGCCAGATAGCGCCGGTTCCTGCTTTCCAATTTGGGTCACTTGCATACAACCTGTCTTTACTGTCAATAGCTATGTCATTAGGCTGACTCATTTTGGGTTCATTTGCAAAAACACTTACCTGTTTGGTAGTCATATCTACTTTTAGAATATTATGATTTACGTAATCAGCAATACACATTTCACCGCGACTATTAAAACGAATTCCATTTCCAATGCTTCCGTTTTTTAATTCAAGAAATACACTGCCAGCGCCAGTTTTAGCTACTTTGCCAACAGTGCCTTCATGCGCAAAATTTACAGCATACAGCACTCCGTTTTTATCTACTGCCGGCCCTTCTGCACCGGAAGTAAAACTATTAACAGGTGTAAAATCAGATGACTTAAATAATGTTTTCGGAGTTGATAGCTGGCTGGTTCCTTTGCATGAAACGGCAGCAATAATTACCAGCATCCTTGCTATTAACAGTGATCTTTTCATATAGGTAATTTGTAAGAATTAATTTTAATACCTGATAAATATTCGAATGGTAAAAACATCAGATTATTTTTTGCCGTATGCGATTTTATTGATAGCCTGAAGTAATGAATGTGCGCCGCCTGCATCGCCCTGCACTTGCCATATCATTATGCCGGAAGCTTTTTCTTTTGCTAAAGCCGTTTTTTGTTTAATGGTATTAATTCCATTGTAATACAAAATCTTCCCTCCGGGCATGTTAAATTCGTCGGCAGATTCAGCTTCAGGAAAGTCAGTGATTATTTGCCTGTAATCCATACTTATTGCAGGTGATGTAAGTTGCGGCCCAAATCCATAACCATAGAAAGGAACACCAAGTGTCATTCTTTCTTTTGGTATATTTCTTTCTACTCCAAAATATTCAAGATCTTCCACAGCATTGGCATAAGTAGAATGAGGCCCTGGCTTTTCAGGCTGCCATGGGCCTGTACGGTCATAGCTCATAATATTTACAAAGTCATACCGGGCAAGGGCTTTATCGGATAGTGCATCCTTATAATAAACTGCTATTGCGGCTGTGATCAATTTGTTTTTTGCTTTTAATGCTGCAGATAAATCAACGACAAAACTTTCATAATTCTCATCAATATCGCTGCCTTCCAAATCAACATCAATTCCGTCTAAATTATATTTAATAACTAAATAAATTAAATTGTTGATAAACATTTGTCTCTTATCATCTTTTAAAAGAAAATGATAATATGGATGTGATGATCCGCCTCCGATTGATGCCAATACTTTTACATTTTTAGAATGAGCCTGGTTAATAAAAGGTGCAAGAGTGGAAAAACTTTCCATGAAATTTCCTAATGTATCAGGATTAAGAAACCAAAGATTTATATGAGTAAGCTCATCAAAAGGAACATTCTTTAAAGAATCTGTCATTGCTGATTTTAAAGAATAATATCCAACAATTTTAAATGTAGATTTATCATTTGCAGACTGACTTTTAGTACATGAGGATAACAATGTAAACACTGTGACAAACAACCCCAATCTTATCTTATAATTCATGTGATTATTCTAAAGTTTTAATTTTATTCCTGCCCTGTTAAGTAAGCCGGTTACAAATACACAAAGCAATGCAAATAAAAAAGATTTTAAAAGGCCGGGGCCACCTGTTAGCAACACATCAGGTAAATGAATACCAGTTACCGTTACCATTGCATAAGCAAAATAGGGAATAAGATAACACAGCAAGGTATCTGTTCCTGCAGGCTTAATAATATTAAACCAGGATGCTTTCTTATTCACATCTGCAATCCAATACACTGCGGTAAAAGCCAATATAGTAAAGGCGCTGCAAAGAAAAAGCCATGCAGGTGTGGCGCCTAATTTTGCTAACTTCCAATAAGGACGTGTGATAACAGATAATGCAATTAGCACTGCAGAAAAAGCAATAAACACAATAGCCATTCCCTTATTATCATTCCTTTTACGATAATACTGAAATATAAGTGAGGTTAATACACCACCCATTGCAAGGCCTGTTAAAGTGCCTCCTATAATAGATTCAGGAATAAAACTGTGAGGAATAAATCCGGCTTTAGAAACCATACTTAAAACACAAAAGCATATCCATGCAACAAGAATTATATAAAAATTATTTTTAGAGAAGATGGTAACAAGAGCGCTTGCTAAATATGCCCATCCTATTAAACCTAATATGCCCCACCACTGCGGGGCGAATCTGACTATGTTTCCATCTTCTCCACCTCTGTAAATTATTGCCAGCATTACTAATATAA
>CAXSDW010000137.1:0-7566 GCA_964236235.1 uncultured Chitinophagaceae bacterium | reverse complement strand
GTAATAATTAATTGAAATTTAATGTCTTACCTGGTTGTAGCCCCGACAGGAATCGAACCTGTATCTAAAGTTTAGGAAACTTCTATTCTATCCATTGAACTACGGGGCCAATTTTTTAACAAGCCGCAAAAATAATGTATCCTTCTTATCAATAGAGGCAAATCCGCCTTCTTTTTATAATGGTAAATGTCTTACTTTTAAACACGAATTTTGTATTATGAAAAAATTAGTTTTTAGTTCTATAGTGTTTATCGCATGTATTTTTATCTTACAAAAATCCTTAGCGCAGGTTATGCACCCGGCAGCCTTTAACCATCTTACTATTTATGTAGTTGATTTGCAAAAGAGCAGTGATTTTTATGAAAAAGTAATGCAGCTTGAAAAAATTCCGGAACCATTTCATGATAACAAACACACCTGGTTTAAAATTGGTGAGCATAGCCAGTTACATGTAGTATCCGGTGCAAAAGAAATTGTTCCACACGATATTAATATCCATCTTGCCTTTAGTGTGGCTTCGTTAGAAATCTTCATGAAACATCTTGACGACTCACACATAAAATATGGTAACTGGAAAGGTGATAGCAAATCGCCGCAGTTAAGGCCTGATAAAGTAAAACAAATTTACTTACAGGATCCGGAAGGATATTGGATAGAAGTGAATGATGATAAGTTTTAAGATATAAACGGCCAAAGCCATTTATATTTCGGCTTATCTTTGCGCTCCAATTTTTTCCTTTATGAAGTTTTTAAATGTTATTATTAAGTATCGTCTGTTACTTGGTATTGTGTTGCTTGCTCTTGCCATTTTTGTTAATATTACAACAAGTTTTTGGCCTTCTTTTATCTTATATCTTATTGCGGCAGTTCTTATTGTTGGCCACTTTTTATTTGGCCCAATGAGGCTGATACAAGGTTATATGGAATCAGGTGATATGGAAGGCGCTGAAAAAGTTATCAATTCTATCTGGTTTCCAAACCTTTTAATAAAGCCGGTTCGCTCTGTATATTTTACTATAAAAGGAAATCTTGCTATGGTAAAACAGGATTATGCATCTGCAGAAACGCACATGAAAAAAAGCCTCGAATTAGGCAGCCCGATGAAGGAAGCAGAAGGCGCAAATAAATTACAGCTTGGCATGTTGTGTATGCAAAAAGGCGATATTAAACAAGCGGAAAGTTACATAAGGCAGGCCATTCGTTCCGGCTTGCCTGATAAAGAAAACGAAGCTGCTGCATGGTTACAGCTTTCTTCTATAATGGTAAATAAAAGAGAGTTCAGGGCAGCCAAAGAATATTTTAGAAAAGTAAAAGCGCTTAAGCCTACTACTCCCCAGATTGTTGACCAGGTAAAGCAAATGGAAAAATATATTACAAGAATGCCGGGATAAAAGCCACCTAAATCCTTCGAGGAAGGGAGAACTTATCCAAATAATTCCTCAGCTTTTTTATAGCGAAAGTCAAATATTTTATTCAACTGATTTTTTACAAATAATGAATTGGCGATATCTCCCAAAAACCAAAATGGAATTTTATAATGAATAACATCTGTCATCTCAACTCCATTTTCTTTTTGTTTAAAATGATGCTGATGATGCCAAAATGAATATGGGCCATAGCGTTGCTCATCTATAAAATATTTTCCATCTTCTACATGCGTTATTTCCGTCATCCAGTAAAGCGGAATGCCAAGAACAGGTTTTACAGTGTACTCAATAATTTGCCCCGCATACATTTTTTCACCATGATGTTTTGAGATTATATTGAAGCCCATGTTTGATGGCGTTATGTTAGCAAGATTTGCAGGATTTGAAAAGAACTCCCATGCTTCGTTTAAGGTTATTGGTAATAGCTGCACTTTTTTTAAACGGTAAACTTTGCTCATGCAGTAATAACAGCAGTAGAATTAAAAAGTTTGGAAGTCAGTTATTGGATTATGAGGGTCTGGTTTGGCATGATAGAAGCATATTTTACAAAAGCAATACATTTATTATATGAAAGATGATTACTTAGATGAATTACCGGAATGGGATGATGATACATTTAGAAATGTAGAAGATGAAGAAGGTGAAGAATGGAAGCTCAATCCTGCAAAGGATTTATGTAAGGCAATGTATACACAATGGAACCAGGTTATAATTGTTCTTAAAGCTGCTTTGGAGAGCTTAAAAGAACCAGGTGAAAATAGTGTATACTCCAAAGGTTATATAGAAGATCATAAAGCAATGCTGATTGCGGATGCGTATGAGGTTGCTGTTAAAATAAGAAGCTCTGAAGCAGGCTTATATATTATACGAATGGAGAATGCCGCCATCATAAGAAAGAATGCACAGTTTATAAAAATTTCAACCAATGGTTTTATTGAAGATGATTTAATGGAAGAGCAATACCGACAGATTATAAGAAATGAAATAGATACATTCCGTGAATTTTTTAAACAATGGGTAGCATCATTTGAGAGAGACGATTGCGAAGATGAGTGGGGATTGTTTTGATAATAATCGGTTAGCCGGCTCTTCGCACATTGTAAATGTTTAGCGCATAGAATTATCCGGTTCAATTAATAAATTAGGTTGCCTTCTTTCGCCTACCTGCTGGCGCCACATGGCATAGTACAATCCTTTATTTTGAAGCAATTCATCATGGCTGCCAATCTCTGATACTTTACCTTTTTCTAAAACATAAATAACATCTGCATGCATTATAGTAGAAAGCCGGTGAGCAATTAAAATAGTTATTTGTTCACGGTTGGCGGATATAGTGCGAATGGTATTGGTAATATCTTCTTCAGTAAGTGAATCAAGTGCAGATGTAGCTTCATCAAAAATAAGCAAACGGGGATTTCGCAATAGCGCTCTTGCTATAGAAATACGTTGCTTTTCTCCACCCGATAATTTCATCCCGCTTTCACCTAAAAGAGTGTTGATACCGTGAGAAGAACGGCTCAGCATTTGTTCTGTTGAAGCCTTTTTTAACGCTTCAGTTATCTCTGTATCTGTTGCATCTGGTTTTACAAATAACAGGTTGTCTTTTATAGTGCCTGCAAATAATTGTGTGTCTTGCGTAACAAAACCAATCTGCCGCCGCAACTGGTTATAGCGGATATCGGTTGAGAGTTCATTGTTAAAATATATGGCTCCGCTAACCGGTTTATATAAGCCTACGATTAGTTTTACCAATGTTGATTTTCCTGAACCAGAAGGACCAACAAATGCAATTGTGTCACCTGTTTTTACACCAAATGAGATATTGTCAATGGCATTATAAGCGGCAGTCTTATGGTGAAATACTACATTCTCAAAGCGCAGGTCATTAAGCTCACCTATCTCCACCGGGTCTTCAGGTCTTTGCTCGATTGGCTTGTGCATTAGTATATCAAAACTATTGATTGAAGCTTCCACTTCGCGGTATTGCAAAATGATATTACCAAGATCCTGCAAAGGCCCAAAGATGGTGGTGGAAATAAATTGCATGCTGATCAGTTCGCCTGTTGTAAGTACATTACGAAAGATAAGCCAAAGCAGGATAAACAATATGGATTGACGAAGAAGATTTAGTGTAGTGCCCTGCATAAAAGAAAGACTGCGCACCTTTTTTACCTTCACCATTTCCAGGTCGAATATTTTTTGCGTTTGTAACCGCAGCCGGCGTATTTCAGGAAAAGTAAGTCCAAGACTTTTTACCAGTTCAATATTCCTGAGGCTTTCGGTAATAACGCCAGACATTTTATTGGTTTCCCTGTTAATAGACCGTTGTACCGTTTTTATTTTTTTAGAAAGTAAGCCGGTAAGTGATCCCAGTACAAGAATGCCAATTACAAACACCGGTATCAGCATCCAGTTTTTAGTAATGCTGTACCATATCAAAAAGCCTATACCTACAATAGAAGAAAAAACTATGTTGATAAAAGAATTTACAAACCGCTCTGTATCGGTTTTTACTTTTTGCAAAACAGAAAGCGTTTCACCGCTGCGGCTTTCCTCAAACTCCTGGAACGACAGTCGCAAAGTTTGCATGAGGCCATCATTAAATATCTGCATACCAAAGCGGGCAACAGCAAGGCGTGTAGTATATTCCTGGAAGGCTTTTGCCAGCCTTGCAAGCATTGCAACAGCTACAGCAATACCTAACCAAATTAGCACACCGCTTACTAATTTGTTCTGTGGAAGATGCTTAGGATTGCTTGCATAATTATCAATGATCTTTCCAAAAATAATAGGATCAATAAGACTTAGGAGCTGTGCAACGCCGGCAAGCAGCAGGGACCAGATTACAATTTGTTTATGAGGCTTGAGGTATTGCCATAAAATTCGCATGGGCAAAGGTAAGAATTATAAAGGGGCATGAATGGTAGTGGCTTATAGTATTGCAACCTGAGCAACGGATAATTTATAAGATAATTCATGATAGAATATCTTTATAAGTTAAGGCAGCATCTTTCATTATTTGTTTTAACAATCCTATGCCCAAATCTTTTTTACCATGAATTGGAACAGTCACTTTGATCCCGTTTTGATTTGCGTATATGGCATGGCTTCCGCTTTGCCTTGTAAGTGAAAGCCTTTCCTTTCTAAAATTTGATGAGTTCTTTGGCGTTTACAACCGGCTGTTTTGTGCTCATACAATTACTTCTACCTTATTAGAGAAAACCTCTTCATAAAGTATTTCATTATTTGCAATCCGGTCTTCAATATGAAGTTTAATGGCATCTTTAATCATTTCCAATGCTTCCTTTTCGGTTGAGCCTTCGGAATAACATCCATGTAAAGCAGGGCATAAAGCCAGGAAATTTCCATCTTCGTCTTTTTCAATAACGACAGTGTAATTAAATACTTTCATAACCGCCTTTTATTTTTTTTAAAGATAAAACAAATTAATCTCATTTATTAGGGGGTTCAGATGCGATCAACTGCCTTACCGGCGAATAGCCTGCATAATTATAAATGTTCTTTACTGAACACTTGGGCAACGGCTGCAAGCAGCAGCGAGATGAATACAATTTGTTTATGAGGCTTGAGATGTTGCCATAAAATACGCATGGGTAAAGGTAACAATTATGATGGCCCTGGATGGGTGTGCCATCAGGTTTTCAATTTGCTGAGGTTCATGTTTATTTTTTGACCGGGCAACCCTTTCTCTGTAAAATGCATTCACTTTGTATAAACCATCAACTGTGTTATTATTTTATGGATGTAGCTGAACTGATCAAAAAAGCAAAGCATGGAAATGCGGCATCACAGAAATGCCTGTTTGATCTGTTGAGCGATAAGATGATGCTCGTTTGCCGCCGCTATTTAAAAAGTTATGAAGATGCAGAAGAGGCATTGCTTGATGGATTTTATAAGTTCTTTAAAAATCTTTCTTCATTCAGCTACCACGGTGATGCAGCATTGTATGTGTGGCTGAAAAAAATTATGGTGAATGAATGCTTAATGATACTGCGTAAAAAAAATGTATTCACTATTGTTATAGAATCTGCCGCAGAAGATATTCCATTGCAGGAAGAAGCACTGGATAATTTATCTGCAAAAGAAATTTTTGATCTGATTGTTCAACTGCCGGTTGGCTACCGCACTGTGTTTAACCTGTATGTGATTGAAGGTATGGATCACAAAGATGTTTCAACTTTAATGGGCATTGCAGAAGGCACTTCAAAATCACAGTTAAGCAAGGCTAAATCATTATTACAAAAAAAATTATTGCAAAATGGAAACGAATATGCCAAACGAAAATCTCAATGATTTTCATTGGAAAAATAAGCTGGAAGATGTGGAAAATTTATCCGGGGAAATACTAACTGATAAAAATGCTTCCTGGGAAAAATTACATAGCCGCCTGCGTCAAAAGCCACATGGCATAAAGTCAGCATGGTATTGGGCCGCCGCTGCATGTTTACTTTTCATATTAATAATACCATTGCTTACGGCCAATAAAAGACAAGGTAATTTAGTAAAAAATAATCCTGGAAAAACTTTATCTGAAAAAGGAAGTGCACCTGTAATCTCACCTTTAAAAGAAAAAGCAGTGGTAATTATTTCCCCCGCTGCAACTGGAAAAAGGAAAATAATAAAACAAGCTATACACGCTAACCAAAGAATATCCAAGGCAAATGATATTGTAAAAAAAGAACAAATATTATCTCCGGATGTAACCAGACTAAAAGATATACAATCGGTTAATGCTGCATCACCTGCTGTTATAGACAGCGTTTTTAAAACTTCGCTTGCCATCAAATCTTCAAACAAAAAATTAAAGGTAATTCATATAAATGAATTAGGCGGCACACTTGAAGAATCTGCAACTATTGTAAGATATTATGAGCGCCATTCCCTTCAATTAAAGCTTATCAATACGCCGGTTTATACAAGTGCCGCTCTCTCCCCAAACAACAGGGGCTTTGGTTTCATTAAACGAAAAATTACATCAAACTAAAATAATATGAAAAAAACAATTTGTTTACTGATGCTTTTAACAAGCATCACGGCAAGTCTTTGCGCCCAATCAAACAGCAAAACAGACAAGGCATTTGAAGTGCCTGAAAATATTGTTTTCAACAGGCGCTTCTACTTTGATCTTGACAAAGGAAATAAAATGATTATTGAGTTAAGCGACATTGCAGATTTGGAAAGGCTTTCCAATATAGATTCATTGTTGCAGGCGTATTTACAGGATATAAGTTATTTAAAAGATTCGCTTACTAATCCTCTTACCGCAAAGCGCATAGATTATATTACTGATGTACAAAACAGGAAAAAAATAAGGCTGCAACAGTTTCAGCCTAAGGGTGCTAGCTTCCTGGTAGATAAGGGTGAACTGGCATCATTAAGAACAGCGCAGGATACAATAAATGTTATTGGTATTATAGCGGATGCTCCAAAAGCTAAACAAAAAACAAGCCTTACCAATCCCCGCTATTATCACCTCACTTTTTACCTTAATGAGATGAATGAATTATCTGTTTATATGAACGGAATTCTTAAAGAAAAAATTAAAACATTACAGAATAATATCAATAACAAATGGCCGCAGGTTTTAGGATCCAGCTACTATTATCTTAAAACAGATAAAACCATTACTGCTGACAAGCGTAAAGGAGAAGCGCCAAATGCTGTGGCAGATTACCTTACAGGGTTTGTAACAATAAATGCCCAGAATTATAAAAACTTTTTTGTTCCTTCCTTCAGCCTGGGGCTAAGGCTAACTTTAACTAACCGTGACAGATCATTTAAATGGCAACCGGGCTTACTGTGGGAGCCTCATTATCTGTTTGCCAGGAACAACCAGAATAAGCTACGCACTTACAGAAATGATTTTCTCACGCTTACTTATGCACAGGGAGGTACTAAAGATCATGATTCAAGAAAAGAGTTCGCCTACAGTGCAGAGTTTTCATTGGGCTATCTTATAAACAGGAAGGGGGATTTCTTTGATAAAAACACTTTTCGCCTTGGAGCAGGTAAAATACAAATGGCAAAAACAACAATTGAGCCTTCTATCTATTTTAATAATTTTTTTAAAGGAGTTACACCGGGGATAAGAATAAGCCAGAATTTTTGATGCTGATAA
>CAXSDW010000136.1:0-7730 GCA_964236235.1 uncultured Chitinophagaceae bacterium | reverse complement strand
GTAATAGTAAAGATTGTATTGCGGATACTATGGCTTATGTCAATATCTGCTCTGTGTGATTTAATACAGGAAGGCTTTTTCATGCTAATGCATTGGTGTTATAAATATATTTATAAAATATAAATTCAAAAGTTTTTAATGCTATTTTTTAAGAGATGCAGCTATGTGTGCAACATGAACCTGTTGCTAAATATAAAGCGAGTTTCGACTAAAAGTAATGCAGTAAGCGAGTTATACAATAAAACAAGTAATTGTTGTGATGCCAAACAGATCAAGAGTATAGTTGGAAGGTATCTAGGGATTGCTCAACGCGTTTTCTAAGATAGAATCATTGTAAGAAAAGATCAACCCTTCGCCATAATATCATGTCCCATTTTATCTCTTTTTGTTTCGAGATATTTTTTATTGTGTTTATTAGCGACAATTTCAATCGGCACAGTATCTACAATTTCAAGCCCATAACCGGATAGGCCGGCTCTTTTACGCGGATTGTTGCTGATCAGTTTAATTTTTGTAATACCTAATGCCCTTAATATTTGCGCACCCACACCATAATCTCTTTGGTCCATTTTAAAGCCTAATTCAAGATTCGCTTCTACAGTGTCTCTGCCTTCTTCCTGCAGCTTATAAGCTTTCAATTTATTCAATAACCCAATGCCTCTTCCTTCCTGGTTCATGTATAAAACAACGCCTTTACCTTCTGCCTCCACTATCTTCATAGCGTTGTGCAACTGGTCTCCGCAGTCGCAGCGCAGTGAGCCCAGAATATCACCTGTCATACAACTTGAATGTACACGAACTAATACCGGCTCATCTTTTTCCCACTCACCTTTTTTTAAAGCCATGTGCACTTCGCCTGTATCAATTTGCTTAAAAGCAATGAGCTCAAAAGTGCCAAATTTAGTGGGCATTTTCACCCGCACTTCTTCATGTATTAAAGTTTCAGTTTGAAGTCTGTATGCAATTAAATCTTTTATAGAAATTAATTTGAGATCAAATTTTTTCGCAATTATTTTAAGCTGGGGCAGTCTTGCCATTGTTCCATCTTCATTCATGATTTCTACCAAAGCGCCTGCTTCGCCATGGCCTGCAAGTTTTGCAAGATCAACTGTAGCTTCGGTATGGCCTGCTCTTCTTAATACTCCGCCACATTTTGCTCTCAATGGAAAAATATGACCCGGCCTTCCCAGGTCTTCAGGTTTTATTTTCGGGTCAATCAATGCCTGTATAGTTTTTGCACGGTCATGTGCTGAAATTCCGGTGGTGCATCCGTTACCTAAAAGATCAATACTTACCGTAAATGGTGTACCATGAATGGCTGTATTTTTATTCACCATAAGGTCTAAACCTAACTCATTACAACGCTCCTCAGCAAGAGGCGCACAAATTAGCCCTCGTCCGTTTTTGCTCATGAAGTTTATAATCTCAGGAGTAATATTTTTTGCTGAGGTAATAAAATCTCCTTCGTTTTCCCTGTCTTCATCGTCCACCACAATTATTAATTTGCCATTTTTTATATCTTCAATGGCTGCTGAAATAGAATCTAACATAATTATATTAATTGATGCAAAGATACTTCTGATTTGTGATTTTGATTTACGATTTATGATTATACATTACAAAAACATGGATTTATTGTTGCCGCCCGTTAACACAAACTTCATACAAAACATGCAGCAAAATAAGATTGAAAGTTGCCAATATGATTGTCAATAACACCGGAACATCTTTAACAAAAAATAAGTTTCTTTGCCCTTAAAATCAAACCAAATGCTTATTAAAAAAATTTTACAACTGTTTGTTTGTTTCATATTTTTCCCCTTTTTAATTAATGCACAGGTAACCACAAGTAGTATAACCGGGTTTGCAAAAGCTGATAACGGCTCGCCCCTGGAAGGTGCTACTATTACTGCCATTCACCAGCCATCAGGTACAAAATATGTTACGCTAAGTAAAAAAGACGGCAACTTTACACTGCCAAATACCAGGATAGGCGGCCCTTATACAATTACCGCAGAATATGTAGGTTATGCGCCTCAAAATATTAATAATGTTACATTGATTCTTGGCGAACCTTTTAATGCTGACATTACACTTTCTGCAAAGGCCTCTGTTTTAAATGAAGTTACTATAACTGCTGCTACAAGAGGCAGGACAAGAGCTAAAACCGGCGCCAGCACTGTATTTGATTCAAGACAGATTGCTACACTGCCATCAATCAGCAGGAGCCTTACTGATTTTACGCGCCTTACACCGCAGGCAAATGGAAACAATTTTGCCGGCCGGGATGGAAGATTTAATAACCTGCAGATTGACGGCGCTAACCTTAATAATAATTTTGGCTTAAATACTGATCCGCAACCCGGCGGCGGTGCTAATCCCATATCGCTTGATGCCTTTGATGAGATTTCGGTAAACATTGCTCCTTATGATGTAAGGCAATCAGGATTTACGGGGGCAGGATTAAATGTACTTACCAAAAGCGGCACTAATACTTTTCATGGTACTGCTTATGGTTTTTACCGGGATCAAAGTTTTAATGGTAAGAAAGTGGGTGATAAAGTGCTCACTCAAACACCTCAAAAAACAAAAATTTACGGTGCCAGTCTTGGAGGTCCAATTATAAAAAATAAATTATTTTTCTTTTTAAATGCTGAATGGGAAAACTCTTCCCAGCCATCATCAAACACCTTTTTCCCCGCAGGCTCCACCTCATCAGGAACTGTGTCTGCTGCTCCAGGAGATTCGTTAAATAAATTTCATGATTTTTTAAAATCAAAATATAGCTATGAAGCAGGTGTGTATGATAACCGTCCAAATTTTATAACAAAAAACCGGAAGCTTCTTGCCAAAATAAATTGGAACATCAGCGACGTTCATAAATTAGTTTTAAAATACAGTGATTTTAAAGGCTCAGATGTGAGCGCTTTAAACGGAAGCAGTGTACCAAACAGCGGAGCCGGCGGGTTTATTATAAGAGGTACAACCGCTCCGCAATCAAGGTTACCCAACAATCGCAACAGTGACCAATCAATAGGTTTTTCGAATTCTGATTATGGAACAGATCATATAGTAAAGACTGCATCGCTGGAATTGAACAGCAATTTCAGCAGTCGTGTAGCTAACCAATTGTTGCTTACATATACCCATATCAACGATGTGCGGAACAGCCCTGGTGGCATCTTTCCAACGATTGAAATTTTTGATGCTGAAGGAACAGTGCCCGGCGTTACCAAAGGCAGAAATTATATGAGTGCAGGAACCGATCCTTTTACAAGAAATAATGAAGTGGTAAATAACATAGCTATTCTTACTGATAATTTTAGCTATTTCGCAGGCAAGCATAGTATAACAGCAGGCGCTACTTATGAATATCAAAAAGTTGGCAATGCATTTATGGGCGGCTCAGAAAGCTATTACATTTACAACAGCCTGAACGACTTTATTACTGATGCGCCTCCTGCCTATTTTGCTTATACTTATTCGCTTATTCCCGGGCAACAAAAAGTATTTTCTGCTGATTTAAAATTGGGCCAGTTAGGTATTTATCTGCAGGATGAGTTTAACATTAACCGTAATTTCAGGCTTACTTATGGTATAAGAGGTGATCTTCCTACTTACCTGAAACAGCCAATTGAAAATACTGCAATAACTGCTTTGCAGTTTCCTGATAAAAATGGAAATCTTACCAATTACAACACGGGTAAATGGCCTAAAGCAAAACTGCTTTTTTCGCCACGTGTAGGTTTTAGATGGAGAGTGCCTGATGAGCCAACGCTTACTTTACGCGGTGGTACCGGAGTATTTACCGGTAAAATACCTTTTGTGTTTTTAACTAATATGCCAAGCAATAGTGGTGTGTATCAAACAGGTGCAAACATAAATGACTCGGCACGCTTAAGCGAGCTTACATTTAATCCAAATCCTGATGCTTACGTTGGAAAATTTCCATCGAAAGTGGCTCCTGTGGCTCCGGGGAGCTTTGTGCTGATTGACAGAAATTTTAAATTTCCGCAGGTGTTCAGAACTAATTTTGGAATAGATAAGCAATTAGGAAATGGCTTTGTTGCTACAATGGACCTCATTTATACAAAAGACATAAATGCGGTTAAAATGAGAAATGCTAATCTTAAAAATACTACAGCAAGATTTGCAGGAGAAGATAACAGGCCTTATTTTCCTGCAACAGGTAACCCGGCTGTTGATGCAGCTAATAAATTTTTATATCCGAATCTTGCAGGAACAAACAAGGGTGGTTCAGCAATTGTTTTAGAAAATACCAGGAAAGGATATTCTTTTTCAGGCACTGCGCAATTAGCTAAATCGTTTTCAAACGGGTTTTATGGCTCGATAGCTTATACTTATACTTTAGCGACTGAAGTAAGCTCTAATCCCGGCTCACAGGCTACTTCAGCATGGCAATCAATTATAAATGTGGGCACGCCAAACAATGAAGAGGTTTATAATTCTGCTTATTCGGCTCCTCACCGCATTGTTGGTAATATTTCTTACAGAATAGAATATGCAAAGCATTTTGCCAGTACAATATCTCTTTTTTATGAAGGCTCAGCGCAGTTAGTAAATTTCGGTGGCGCAATTACTTCAAGGTTTAGTTATATAACAGGTGGCGATTTAAATAACGATGGAAATAATGCTTCTGATTTGATGTACATATATGCCAAAGGAACTAATGTAAATTTTGTTGATTTTAAAAATACTGACGGCTCAGTAAAATATTCTATAGCAGCCCAGCAGGCAGCGTATGATAAATTTGTAAGTAACTCATCTTATCTATCAAAACATAAAGGTCAATATGCAGAAAGAAACGCTGCGCTTACACCCTGGTTTAACAGGGTTGATATGCGTTTTCTGCAGGATTTTATTGTGCAAACAGGCCGGGTTAAAAACACACTTCAATTTAGTGTTGATGTTATAAACCTTCCTAACTTACTTAACAGGAACTGGGGAATCAGAAGTCTGACCACTGTAAATAATCCGCTTACTTTTAAAGGCCTTGATGCTACCGGAAGACCAACTTATACTTTAGCCGAATTTAATAAACAATTGGTAACACAGCCATTTCAAAGAAATATATCAGCACTTAGCACATGGGGAATGCAGCTTGGGCTGAGGTATATTTTTTAGTAAAAAGAAAGTAAAAAATAAAAAGTACGAAATCAGAAATCACAAATAAAATAAGAATCAGGAATTAAAAATTGGAGATAACATGAGGCATAGATCCCTTCGATAATTATTATCTTCACCTAATGAGATTCTTTATAATCCTTTATATTCTGCTTTTCTCATCAGTAATTATCGCTCAAAAAAAACAAGCCTTCATCACCGGAAAAGTCATTGATGAAAACGAAAATCCCCTGGCAAAAGTTACTGTAACACTTCTTGGAAAACAAAGCGGTACACTTACTTCTGATTCTGGAATATTTCAGATAAAAGTGCCTGCTGATAAGGCTTTGGCGCTGGTTTTTTCTTACACAGGCTACAGAGATGAACAACGGAATTTTTACCTAAGTGAGAATGAAAATGAAAATATAACTGTAAGGCTTTTACATGCAGGAAAGGTTTTGGAAAATGTTATAATAGAAGATGAAAGAGAAAGAAATGAAACCGGGCTTACTAAGATAAATCCTAAAAGTGCACTCGCATTACCAAGCACTGTGGGTGGCGTAGAAGGTCTTATTAAAATACTTGTAGGAAGCAATAACGAGCTTACTTCTCAATATAATGTACGCGGCGGAAACTATGATGAAAATTTAATTTATATAAATGATTTTGAAATTTTCAGACCATACTTAGTTAGCAGCGGGCAACAGGAAGGGCTTAGTTTTATTAATCCTGAACTTGCAAGAAATATTAACTTTTATAACGGCGGCTTCCAGGCAAAATATGGCGATAAAATAAGCAGCGTGCTTGATATTCAATATAAAAAACCAAAGGAGTTTGCCGGCTCTGCATACATTAGTTTATTAGAACAGGGTTTTCATATTGAAGGCTCTGCAAAAAAAGAAAAGTTCACTTACCTCTTAGGAGTAAGAAACCGAACCAACAGAAATTTGCTGGCAAGCCAGGAAACAAAAGGCAATTATGTTCCTTCGTCGTCTGACCTCCAGGCTTACCTCACTTATAAGATTAACGAAAAACTACAGCTTGAATTATTAGGTGTTTTATCAGGAACAAAATTTTTGTTGATCCCGGAATCTGCACAAAAATCTACTGCTGTTTTTTCCCCTTTATTTACTGCCAATCTTGGTCTTGATATATTTTTTGACGGCCAGGAAAAAGATAATTATAATACCAGCCTTATTGGTTTTAGCGCAATTCATCAGCCCAATAAAAACCTCAGGCTTAAATGGATGGTGAGCCGCTTTGAAGACAATGAAAATGAGAACTATGATATTGCCGGAGCCTATCTTTTTGGAGAAAGAGACTTTGATAAAAGCAAAGCTACATTTGGCCAAATTGTGAATCCGCTTGGTGCAGGCGTTTTCCAAAACTTTGCAAGAAATAAATTAAATATCGATGTATGGAATGTAAGCCACAAAGGAAGCTTTGATAAAGGCAGGCATTTTATTCAATGGGGCGCCGGCGTTGATCATACAATAATTAATGATCGTCTTGATCAATGGGAATTCCAGGATAGCGCTGGTTATTCTATTCCATTTAATCCCGATAGAATAAATTTTAGCAACGTCATAAAATCTTCGTCGGCGCTCACTATAAATAAATATAGTGGTTATGTGCAGGATAATATCCGGCTTGGAGACAGCCTTAGAGATTTTACTTTGCAGGCAGGCGTGAGGTTCAATTATAATTCTTTAAATCATGAATTTATTGTAAGTCCGCGTATGCAGCTTAGCTATAAACCAAACTGGCAAAAAGATTTGATATTTAAAGCCGCCGCCGGAATATATGATCAGCCACCATTTTACCGTGAATTGAGAAGATACGATGGCACACTTAACCTGGAATTAAAGAGCCAAAAGAGCTACCAGTTTGTTGCCGGAGTTGATTATAATTTTAGAAACGGAGAGCGGCCTTACAGGATAACAACAGAGGCTTATTATAAATCATTGACCGATGTAGACCCTTACGATATTGACAATGTACGGATAAGATATTATGGAACCAACAGCGAAAAAGCTTATGCAACAGGTATTGAAATGCGGCTTTTCAGTGAGCTTGTTAAAGATGCCGAAAGCTGGCTCAGCGTAGGTATTATGCGTACAAGAGAGAACCTTAATAATGATTTTTATTACCAGTATAAAAATGTTTCCGGCGAAATTATTACAGCACATAGTACCGACCAGGTTGTGACAGATAGCGTAAAAAATTCTGTTGGCTATGTGCGGCGCCCAAGCGACAGGCTGCTAACACTGGGCTTATTTTTACAGGATTATTTAACCACAAATAAAAACTTCAGGGTGCATTTAAATATGATTTATGGCAGCAACATGAGCTATAATATTCCCAACAGTGTAAAGTACCGTAATGCACTTATCATTGAACCATACTTTAGAGTTGACATTGGTTTTAGCGCATTGCTGCTAAGCGAACGCTCTGTACGCCGCAGCCACAGCCCTTTTCGTGCATTTGATAATATTTGGGCAAGCTTTGAAGTGTTTAATATGATTGACCGGGCAAACACAATTTCTTACCAGCTTATAAAAGATTTTGCTAACAACACCTTCAGCATTCCCAACAGGCTTACACCA
>CAXSDW010000135.1:0-7769 GCA_964236235.1 uncultured Chitinophagaceae bacterium | reverse complement strand
AATTAAAAACTAATTGGTACTTAACACAGAATCTTGTACGTCCGGTTCTTTGGGCGGCTTTTATTGAAGCGGCGAAACGCAAGGCTAAGAAGTTAAGAACCCTACTTAAGCATAAAATTCTTCTGCGGTTAGTGTTGGATAAACTTTTTATTATAATAAATAATAGCTAAATCAAGAATTTTCTTTAAGAATGAAATACCAGGTTTACGTTATTGAACTGTCTAAAAAAGTATTTACTGAGAATGCTAAATTCCGGATTGCTAATCCACAATTCAATGGTGTGCTTGAATGTCTTTATGTGGGCATGACGGGCAAAACTCCTGCTGAAAGATTAAAGCAACATAAGACCGGATATATAAACAAGAAAGGTTATAAACTCTCAGCTAATATTGTTGAGAAGTATGGAACCTATTTACGCCCCAGCCTTTATGATCATATAAATGTAAAACCAATGAACAGGCTGAAGGCTTTGGAAATGGAGGAGAAACTTGCCATGGATTTGAGAAGGCAAGGGTATGCTGTATGGTTTAATTGATGTTTGAAATTTAAAGGAATACTGTTTTACCTGCTTGCACCTAACCAGTCCCCGCTTGCAGGCATAGTTCCCCACTTTTTGGGATGATATTAATTAACGGCTTTTCTTAAGACAAAAACTATCAAAGCAGTTTAATTCGCTCTTCTTCCAAATCAATCTGGTAAATTTGCTGACGAATTATATCTTCATTTAATTGAGGATCTTTATTCAACCCCGCCAAAAATTTTCGCTGATCTTCCAGCACATCCAGGTAATTCTGTCTTGCCTCTGCACTCATTTTAAAATTTTCCGGCTGGTTAATTTTATTCTCCCACTGGCTAACCATATGCTGCAAATGGGCATCTTTAAACAAACCCTTCTGCTGTTTTTCTTTTAATAGTTTTACTGTATAAACAGCCAGCTCATTTTTTATTATCAATTTGGTTTCTTCCTCAGGTAATTCATCAGGATTGTCAAAAAGTTTAGACCGTTTAATTAAATATGGCAGCGTAAGCCCCTGGATCAGCAATGTAAGCAGGATGACCAAAAATGTAATAAAGAGAACCAGGTTTCTGTAGGGAAACGGTTCACCAGTCTGCAGTGTTATTGGGATGGCTAAAGCTGCAGCAAGTGATACAACACCCCGCATTCCCGTCCAGCCTAATAAAAGTGGTAATTGCCACATTCTGCCGCGGTTTTGTGTGATGGGCATTACACCGGGTCTGAAAATGCGTGTTGCTAAAAGTGCAACATATGAACTGATAATTCTTGCAGCTATTAAAATCCCGGTCACCAAAATACCGTAGTTGATGGCTCTGCCTAATGGTATGCCGTCTGCATGAAGCCCTGCTATTACTTGCGGTAATTGCAGACCAATAAGCATAAAAACAATTCCGTTAAGAATAAAGATGAAAGCTTCCCAAAAACTATATCCCTGAATGCGGCTGGCACTGGATAAAAACACCAGTCGCCTGTTTGCCAAAAACAAGCCTCCGGATACTATGGCCAACACACCTGAGCTGTGCAATTGTTCAGCAATCCAATAAAGAAAATAAGGTTCAATCAGTGTAAATGCAATGTCTGAAGAAGCATCGGTAGGCAATCGTTTGTGTGCCTGCATGAAGATCCATCCAAAAATCAACCCAATGCCAATACCCCCGATTACCATCCATGAAAAACTAATAAATGCATGCTGAAAAATAAACTGGCCTGTACCTACAGCTATCAATGCAAACCTGAAGATAATAAGTGATGATGCATCATTCAGCAAGCTTTCTCCCTCCAGAATTGCAGAGGTGGTTTTAGAAATTTTTACAAACTTCATGATGGCTCCCGTACTTACAGCATCAGGCGGAGATACGATACCTCCAAGCAAAAAACCCAGGGCAAGTGTAAAGCCCGGAATAAAATAGTTGGTTAATACGGCAACAGCCAATGCGGAAAAAAACACCACCAGGAAAGCAAAGCTTCCGATGATGCGCCACCATTTTTTCATTTCTTTAAATGAAATGCTCCAGGCTGCTTCAAATAAGAGTGGCGGCAAAAAGATAAAAAATATCATATTCGGATCTACCTGTACTTTAGGCAAACCGGGTATAAAACTGATGAGCAACCCCGCTACTACCAGTAACACCGGGTAAGCGATCCGCAACTTGGTTGCCATCATCTCTATCAGCACAATGGCCGCTACAAGCGCCAGCAGAAAGGGTAATTGTTCATGCATAGTTGAAACAAATATGATTGAAAATACGAAATAGTAAATATAATTGTACTCTGTTGTGTTAGTGTGGCAGGCTGCATGATTTAGCAATCGCTAACAAAAAAGCACGCTAAAAATTAATGCTATAGCTTAAGCAAATCTGAAATTTGCATAAACATAAAACAACAACTACAACAAATCAATCTCAATTATTACTTTCACATCAATATAATTGCTGGCACTATTATACAGATGATCTCAAGATTTTTGCAATACCTGCACATATTTTTGAATTGTTATCATTAAAATTGACGGAGAAGAAAATATTTTACATGTCAAACCTGCCAGTAAAAAAAACTGGCTTTAAAGTTGAGTTTGTGCAATTAAATTTAATTATTATGTCAGGCGAAAAAGCAATATTAGCAGGCGGCTGTTTCTGGGGTGTGGAAGAACTCATAAGGGAACTTCCCGGTGTACAGTCTACCAGGGTTGGTTACAGTGGCGGAGATGTGCAACATGCAACCTACAGAAATCATGGCAGCCACGCAGAGGCAATAGCCATCACATTCGATCCGGAACAGTTATCATATCGTAAACTACTTGAATTTTTCTTTCAAATTCATAATCCTGCCACAAAGAACAGGCAGGGAAATGATGTTGGCTCGTCTTACCGGTCAGCCATTTTTTATCTCAGCGAAGAACAAAAGAAAACAGCGCAGAAATTAATTAATGAAATGAATGCGTCCGGCAAATGGCCAGGACCCATTGTAACCGAAGTAACTCCTGCCTCTGACTTTTGGGATGCTGAAGAAGAACACCAGAATTATTTACGAAAGTATCCCAATGGTTACACATGTCATTACATAAGACCTGACTGGCAGTTATCTAAATTAAGTAAAGCTTAGCAAGAGATAGAGATTATCAGCTTTATTCGTCTCAAAAGATGTGAAGTCCCTGTTTAAATAAGTGACATCTATATGCGCTTCCTGGCGCATAGACAAACCAATGAGTATGCACATGAAGAAATTGACTATTTCATAGATAACGAACTCCGGTTTCGTATTGGAAATGATGATGAGAGTGCATTAAAGAAATTGTTTAATCACTTTAGCAAGCGGTTTTTTCATTTTGCTGATACCATTATTCAAAGAAATTGGAATTGCAAATCTGCGCCAATATTTGTTTTATAATTTTAAAAGAGTTAACTTCTCAACTAATTTTTCAAGGCATAACATTTGCGGATTAAAATAACTTAAAAAATAGTTTATGAAAATAGGACGACCAAGAGCAAGAGCAATCACATTAATGGATGGATTTTATATTGAAGTTTCTAATAAAGATGAAGGTAAAGGATTGAAAATCAGAAGTGAAAGTAAAGCTGCGATGGAAAATGCTGCAAAGCAATATGCAAAATACAAACAGGTTACCATTCTTGGCGAATATAAAAACGGTGTCAGACTTACTGAAGAAACGTCTTCTTAAATAACCAATTAACCATAATAATTTGAGCTGTAGGAGATAATTTATCCTTACAAAGGACTTTTATTTCATTGATTATTCAGGATAAGAATAAAATTAACATTCTATATAATATTTCAATTTAGTTAAGTTATCCTGTAGAATTTTTAATTTTATGGATGGTTAAATGGATAATTTTATTCTTTATTTCGTTACTTAATTTTTCTTACTCTACACCGAAAGATAGTACAGTTATTTCCAAAACATTATGGACTGTGGGAACAGTAAAACTTACATTCAAAAATGTAGTTAATGGTCTTCCTATGGTTTTACGTGACAAAAGTTATACAAACACTTTTGGTGAAAATTATTCTATCAGTAAGTTTAAATATTATGTCGGAAACATAACGCTTGATTCGGCCAATCTTTCAAATGTTGATCCAGGAAAATATTATCTTATAGATCAAAATGATACAGCTTCTTTAAGCATAACTTTTGATGCCGCGGAAGGTGTTTACAATACTATAAATTTCCTGCTTGGTGTTGATAGTTTACATAGTGTGAGCGGCGCACAAACTGATGCTCTTGATCCGGTAAATGACATGTTTTGGACATGGAACAATGGATATGTAATGGCTAAAATGGAAGGGAAATCCACATCTTCTGCGTTTAATAATGTATTCGAATTTCACATAGGAGGTTTCTCAGGAAAGTACAATGTTTTAAAGAAAATAACTTTACAATTAACTCCTGCCAACATCATTGTAAGGCAGGGAAGAACTGCTGAAATTTATCTTGAGGCAGATGCAGACGCATGGTGGCAAAATCCGAATGATATACATATTGCAGCAACGCCAAACATCACTTCACCCGGTGAAGCAGCAAAAAAAATAAGTGATAATTACAGTAAAATGTTTTCTGTAGCAGCTGTAAAAAACAACTAATTTTTTACTTTTGAAAAGCATTACTCTTACATTGATACTAATTTATTTTGCGTTGTTTATAATGATTGTAAACGCCGGCAAAAACAATGTGATAAGTGTAAATGAAACTTTTGCTGATAGTCCGTTCAATTTTAAAATTCCCCGGGGATTTCCTAAACCACAGTCAGATATTTTTGCTAAAAATCATCTTACTGAAGCAGGCTTTCAATTAGGCAGAAAATTGTTTTATGATGGAAGATTAAGCAAAGATGGAAATTTTTCCTGTGCATCATGTCACCAGCAATATGCAGCATTTTCTACAAGTGATCATGATCTAAGTCATGGCTTTAATAATTCATTTACCACAAGAAATTCACCTGCATTAATAAACATTGCATGGATGAAAAACCTGCATTTTGATGGTGCAATAAATCATATAGAGGTGCAGCCATTGGCTCCTTTAACTGCTATAAATGAGATGGCTGAAAATGTAGACAGTGTGTTGCTGAAGCTTAAAAAAGATACAGCATACGTGAGAATGTTTAAAGCTGCTTTTGGCTCGCCTGTTATTAACTCACAGAGATTATTAAAAGCATTGGCACAGTTTGTTGGTAATTTAGTTTCGGCTGATTCAAAATATGATAAAGTACAACGTGGCGAAGATATATTTGCGCCGGCAGAAGAGCACGGTTACCAGGTTTTTAAATCTAAATGTGAATCCTGCCACAAGGAACCTCTTTTTACTGATAACACTTTTAGAAATAACGGGCTCTCCTTAAACAATTATTTACGCGATGTTGGAAGAATGAAAATCACAAATAATCAATCAGATTCGCTTAAATTTAAAGTGCCTACACTTCGCAATATTGCACGTACATATCCTTATATGCATGATGGCCGTTTTTATAGTCTTAGCGAAGTTATTGAGCATTACAGAAAAGGCATACAAATGAGTGCCACATTAGATTCGCTTCTTATTAATAGAATTACAATGACGGATGTAGAGAAACGTGATCTCATCAATTTTTTAAAGACTTTAACCGATACTGCTTTTCTTAAAAATCCACGTTTTGCTGAACCAAATTAATATAACAAAGTCCCGGAATTATTCATGTTATTGCCTTGGTCTTTTATACTTCATATATTCTCTTACCATCTGTAAAATCACGGCAAGTAATATCAATGTTAACCCAAAATAAAAGCCTTTGCCAAGATATTTGTTCTCATTAAAAATTATAAAGGCGAGAATAATTCCATATACAGGCTCAAGATTGTAGGTAAGATTTGAAGTAAAAGGAGAAAGTTTTTTTAATGCATTTAGTTGTAAGATAAAAGACAACACGGTGCAAAGCCATACTAAAATTAATAACCACAACCAATCAGATAAAGTAGGCAAATAATATAACGCAGGAAACCGGTGCAGGTACAAAGGCATTATAATACTTAAGGCAATAAATCCTCCGCACATTTCATAAAGCGTAACAGTTTTAGAGGAAAATTTTAGTAAAAGTCTTTTATTAAAAACAGGGAAAATGCTTGCCAGCATTGCAGATAAAATTCCAAATATTATTCCTGTTTTGTATTGAGGGTAAAAATTAAATATCAGGTAAATACCTGCAATCGCCAGCAATCCTAAAAAGATTTCAAATACATCAATCCTTCTTTTCATAATTAATGGCTCAAAAAAAGCAGTAAAAAATCCTATTGCTGATAAGCAGGTCAATCCAACAGAAACATTAGAGTATTTTATACTTCCGTAGAAACAAACCCAATGCAGCGCTACTAAAGCGCCTACGCAAAAAAGGGTGAGCGTATTCTTTAAAGATAATTTTTCAAGCTCTTTACTTAGCACCATGATGATCATTAAAGATAGAGCAGTTAGTAAGACTCTAAACCACACAAGCAGTATTTCGTTCAAGGTGATAAGCTTGCCAAGTATTGCGGTAAAGCCTGCTAAAAACACTGCAATGTGTAATTGAAGAAATGCTTTTTTCATTGCGCCAAAGATAACTTTCACTTCCATGCGTTTCTTAAAAAACGCAGCCAGTTGCCATGCATAATATTTTCAACATCTTCTTTTGAGTAGCTACGCTTATTTAATAATGATGGAAATTTTTGCAGGTCAGCGATTGTGTCAAGATCGTAAGGAGATTGTTCTTTACCAAAAGCGCCATCAAGATCGGAACCAATTCCTACATGTAATGAATTACCTGCAAGCTGGCAAATATGATCCAAGTGATCAATAAGAGTTTCAAGATTACAATTCATTTCCCTGGGCAATGAAGTTCCTCTGATCCAGTTTGGAACCATCATCCATGCATCTAATGCTCCGCCAATAACAGCGCCTCTTTCAATAAGCGCTTTTATCTGTTCATCACTAAACTGCCGGTTATGATTTACTATTGATCGCACATTATTATGGCTTGCCCAAACGTGACCGTTAAAATTATCAAGCGCCTGCCAAAAGCTATCATCGCATAAATGCGTGGCATCAAGAATAATGTTCAGGCGTTCCATTTCTTTAAGTAATGCTATTCCATCTGCTCCCATTAAGCCTGATGAATCTGTTCCGTTTGCATAACGCCCTGGGCCATAGTGAGCAGGACCGAGGGCACGTAAGCCATATTGCCAGGCTTTTTCAAGATGATCAATAGTTATTAAAGAATCGGCACCTTCAAGACTTAAAATATATCCAATTGGCTTTTGGTTGGTTTCATTTATATTATTCCATAGCGCTACATGTTTCTCAAGTGATGAAAGATTATTTACCTGTATCATTTCGCCGGCCTGTTCCATCGCTTTATACCATGCAAGCTGGGCTTGCGTTTGCGCCCATGCCTGTTGCGGTGAATGCCAGCCAGGCAAAGGATTTTCCGGGGAAACATACCGTGCAATTTGTGTAGCCACTACCAAACCAATATTTCCATTTCGTAACTCAGGCAATGAAACTGTTGCATTCGATCTGTCAGGCTTATCAGTTAAATTCTTTTCTCTTGCATTAATTTCATCAACAGGCCTGGTAAGGTTGCGGTTCCATTCCATTGCGTTCATGCTAAGATCGAGATGAGCGTCTATTATAAACATTTTTTTTAAGTTGACAGTTGATAGTTGACAGTCGACGTTTGTAGTTGCCTGAATAGTGTTGACTTTTATAAATTAATATTACTACTATTAT
>CAXSDW010000134.1:0-7802 GCA_964236235.1 uncultured Chitinophagaceae bacterium | reverse complement strand
CCAAAGTATTTACTGGCGTGCATTTGGGAAGGCCAGGAAGGCAGTTTTTTATTGTGGAGCATTTGGCAAACCGTATTAGGAAGCATTTTAATATTTAAAAGTAAAAACTGGGAAGCGCCTGTGATGACGGTGATAAGTTTTGCCCAATGTTTTATAATGCTAATGCTTTTAGGTATTTATTTTTTTGATGTGAGAATCGGAAGCAGTCCTTTTGTGCTTACGAGAAACGAACTTGAAGGCCCTATTTTTAGCCAGCCAAATTATTTATCTTTTATAAAAGATGGTGTTGGGCTTAATGTTTTGTTGCGCAATTACTGGATGGTAATTCATCCGCCGGTTTTATTTTTAGGTTTTGCCAGCACTATTGTTCCATTTGCATTTGCTTATGCCGGCATCAATACAAAGCAATTTGGCGCCTGGATAAAACCGGCTTTACCCTGGGCATTATTTAGCGGCGCTGTGTTAGGTACCGGCATTATGATGGGCGCAAAATGGGCTTATGAATCGTTATCTTTTGGTGGCTACTGGGCATGGGATCCTGTTGAAAACGCTTCATTGGTTCCCTGGATGATAATGGTTGCAGGCCTGCATTGTATGGCTATTTATAATGCCACAGGAAATTCGTTAAGAGCATCATACCTGTTTATTATTTTAAGTTATTCTTTTGTTTTATACTCTACGTTTTTGACCCGTACAGGAATTCTCGGCGACACTTCAGTTCATTCTTTTACTGAAGCAGGAATGGCTACTAATATCCTTATCGGGCTTTTTGCCGTGGCGCTGCCTTTGCCTATGCTTTTTCTTTACATTAAAAATTATAAATATTTACCTGCAGTGCATGTTGAAGAAAGTACCACATCACGTGAGTTCTGGATGTTTATTGGCTCATTAATATTTTTCCTTTCTGCAATGTTTATAATAGCAGTTACGTCAGTTCCTGTTTACAATAAAATATTTGGTAAACATGTGGCCGATCCGCAGAACAGGGAATTTACTTACAATAAAGTGATGGTAATGGTTGCAGTAATCATCGGTGTGCTTACTGCAGTAAGTCAATATTTTAAGTACAGGCAAACTGATAAAAAATATTTTTTAAAAAAAATTTCCTTGCCTTTAATAACTGCCGCTTTAGTTATGGCTCTTTTTGCTATTTTTTATTCAATAAATTATAGTAAACAAGGCGCAGGTTTTCTAATTGCTATGAATCTCGCTTTGTTTGCATGCATTTTTTCGGTGGCAGCAAACGCAACTTATCTATGGAGCGTTTTAAAAGGAAACTTAAAGGCCGGTGGTGCAGCCATTTCCCATGTGGGATTTACTTTAATGATTGCAGCAATGCTTATTTCGTCAGGCAACAGGCAGGTAATAAGTGATAACAGGAAAACGGGTTTATTTATTCCCTTCGATAAAGATCCTACAGGTAAATCTGCAGAAGATCCTTTAGAAAATCTCACCTTATTAAAACAGGTTCCAACTCAAATGGCGGATTATACTTTAACGTATGTAAGTGATTCGGCAGCTACAGAAAAGAACAGGACTTTCTTTACATTATTGGTTCAGAAAAAGAATAATTCTTCAGGAAAACTGTTGGAAAATTTTGCGCTTACGCCGGACGTCTACAAGATGAAGGATAATAATCTTAGCTCAAACCCTGATATAAAACATTATCTTTTTCACGACGTGTTTACCTATGTTTCATCATTGCCTGATAAAAGCAGTAATTTGGATACCGCCCAATTCCATGTACATGAAATGAAAATAAAAGATACTTTTTTTTATTCAAAAGGATACCTTGTATTGAATGATGTTTTAAAAAATCCCGACAATGAAAGATTTCACTTTACATCTTCGGATACTGCACTGGTAGCGGATATTACAGTTTTCAGCCATGATAGTACAAGCTATAAAGCTTATCCTGCTTTATCAATAAAGAACTTTGAAATAAATTATATTGATGATACAGTTGTTACACAAAATCTATTATTAAAATTAGCCGGGTTAACGGATAAAAATAAGTTTAAGATCGCTGTAAAAGAATCTAATATACCGGCTGACTTTGTTACTCTTAAAGCATACGTTTTTCCATTTATAAATTTTGTATGGGTGGGATTATTAATAATGACCGCAGGCTTTATTGTATCTATTTTAAGAAGGGTAAAGGCAAAGCCATTTGTAGCAGCATTATGTTTGGCAGTAGTCACTGCAGCCCTTTTCTATATGTTTTTAGTGGCTAATTAAAACTCAGCACAATTTTTTATAATATTTTACATTAAATAAACAGACAAAAAAGAATATTGCATAAATTTAGGTTAGAATGAAAAGGATTTTTTTTCGCACCTGTTTTAGAAACTGCTTAGCAATCATTTTATTGTTTTCTATTAAAAGTGTTACCAAAGCTCAATCACGTTTTGGTGTTAATGATACTTTAGTAAGAACGGCCGTTGTATTTGAAGGCGATACCATTGAAGCAAGAGTTTTGCCCGGTGTATATGTGTACGATTACAACTTGAGTGCAAGAGCAAAGTGGACGCGGCTTCGCAACGCTGTATATGTAACCTATCCTTATGCAAGAAGAGCCGGAATTGTTTTTAACGACATTAATAAACACATTGCAAATTCTACTGATAAGGCATATGTAAGAAATTATATAAACAGCCGGGAAAAAGAATTGAAAAAAGAATTTACTGAACCACTCACAAACCTGTCTGTTTACCAGGGAAAAATTTTGATGAAGCTGATAAACAGGGAAACAAAGGGTGTAGATTGTTATGATATTCTCAGGCAATTAAAGGGCGGGTTTTCGGCCCGCTTTTGGCAAACGGTAGCATTTTTTTTTGGAAGTAATTTAAAACAGCCATATGATGCCAATGGCGAAGATGCACAAATAGAACAATTTGTAAAAGAAGTGCAAAGGATGTATGGATACTCGGGATAGTGCGCCCCATTTTGAAACTTTCTGTTTACATACTTTTTCCTACGTTGCACTTATTTCATTTCTATTTCAATTCAATTTTAGAAGTCTGCACCTTAAACTTATAAATCTTAATTATACGTTCTTATCTCAATAGTAACACTTTTTATTTATGTAATACTATTATGTTTGTTGTACTAAATAATCAAGTATGGAAACATCCATTTTAACAACTACAGGTTAGTTGCTTATTCCGAAGCGTCTCAGAGAAAAATATGGAATTAAACCAGGTATCAAAATCACTTTTGAAGAAAGTAAAAATGGCTTAATAGTAAAACCTATGGATAAAAAATACTTTGAGCAATTTTTAGGAAAATATAAAAACAGTTTACCAACAAAAGACGAGTGGCTTAAGTACAAAAAAGAAGAAAGAGAACTGGAAGAAAAGAAAATTAAGCGACTTAACAAATCAAATGATCAGAATAGTTTTTGACAGCTATGCTTTTATCGCTTTATTCCGACACGAGCCAGGTGGTGAATACATAAGTGAGCAATTATTTAAAATTACGTCCGGAGAAGCTGAAGGTTATATGTCATCCGTAAATCTTGGCGAAGTATATTATATGATGACACGGAAAAATAATTTAAAAGATGCTGATTCCGCAATTTATGACATCCTTCATTTCCCCATACAAATTTACGAACCTGATATAGCTTCTTGTTTAGAATCTGCAACTCTTAAATCAAAATACAAAATCAGTTATGCAGATGCCTTCACAGCAGCTCTTACTATTAAAAGAAAAGCTACCTTACTAACAGGTGATAAAGAATTCGGTGCTTTACTCAAAGAGCCGGGCTTTAAAGTGAAATACTTGTAATAAGGTAATGTAGTTTAAAATAATTCTTTCTGCTGGGATTCGCTTTCTGCTTTCACTTCCCATTCCATTTCAACGCTCCTGGAAAAATCTGTAAGCTTTGCGCCTATTGCACGCCAGCCCATAACTTCAACCATTTTAATTAATTTAAACTTTGCTTTTCTTACCTGGTTGCCTCTGCCGGTTTGTACAGCCAATATTGGTTCAGCATCTGTAGTTACTTTAATTAAACTGTTGCCTTCGCCTTCCTTTATAAAAAAAAACTTAGTATTTAAAGTTGTGGTTTCAATTTTAAATCTTTTTATATTATACTGTAATTTTTCTTTATCAAGATAAACTGCAGTGATGATTTTCTCATGATCAAATTTTTCTAATAATGCAATATTATTAACATCAAATCTCTGTGTAAGTTCCTGGTTAACTATTTCATAATTACCATCTTTATAAATCACTAATATTTTATCATCGCCTTCAAAGTTTCCTAAAAATCTTCCCTTTTCATCTACGTTCAAACGTCCGAATGTTTCATCAAACCAGAGTTTTCTTCCATCAAGTGTTGATTTACCTTTTTCTTTTAATCTTACAGTTTTGATAGGATATTTCGTTACCTGGTTTCCAATGCTGCTCCTACCTTTTATATCTAATTCTTCAAATGAAAAATCAAACTCTTTATTTCTTGCAGAACAATTAGGGCTCAAAATGATCTTTATTATTTCTGCTTCACCATTTGGGTTTACACTTAAATAATGAATCTTACTTTTATCTTCGCCCTTTGTAATGTCATATTCTTTATCTCTTGTAACGCCTGTTACATTAAATCGCTTTGAGTAACTGATCCCGCTTTTGCCATCAGCATATATCATGTTATAAGTTGTGCGCTCATCGCTCTTTTTAAAAACGTCAACATGGATAATATCTTTACCAATAAAAGTTTTATCTGCAACTTTTACTACTTTCATTTTACCTGACTTTGTAAAAGCGATTATATCATCAAGATCAGAACATTCTGCAACAAGCTCATCACGCTTTAAGCCTGTGCCTATAAAGCCTTCTGCACGGTTTACATAAATTTTTGCGTTAGCAATAGCAACCGTTTTTGCCTGTATAGTATCAAACAATTTTATTTCTGTTTTACGTTCTTTACCTTTTCCATATTTTTTTAAGAGACCATCGTAATAAGCAACTGCATAATCTGTCAAGTGCTCAAGATCATATTTCACCTGTTTGATATCATCTTCTAATTTTTTTATTTGTTCATTCAACTCATCAATATCTAATTTATAAATACGGCGAACCGGCTTTTCAGTTAGTTTTAGAATATCTTCTCTTGATATGTCTCTTTCTAATAATTTTTTGAAGGGATTAAAGGCTTTATTAATTGCTTCAAGAACTTTGTCCCACGTCTCATGTTTCTTCTCGAGTTCTTTATAAATTTTCTCTTCAAAAAATATTTTTTCTAAAGAAGTGTAATGCCATTTTTCATGAAGCTCATTTAATTTAATTTCCAGTTCTTTCTTTAAAAGATCTTTTGTGATATCTGCGGAAATTTTTAGTAATTCAGGCACACCTAAAAATGCCGGCTTTTGCGAAGCGATCACACAGGCATTTGGAGAAATAGAAATTTCACAATCAGTAAAAGCATACAATGCATCAATAGTAATATCGGCAGAAATTCCCGGGGCCAGTTCGATTGCAATTTCAACAACTGCGGCAGTATTATCTGTAACTTTTTTTATTTTGATCTTACCAGCATCGTTTGCTTTAATAATGCTATCTATTAACTGCGTTGTAGTGATACCGTAAGGCACGTCATGAATAATCAAACTTTTTTTATCAACCTCTTCTATCCTGGCTCTCACCCTCACTTTGCCACCTCTCTTCCCTTCATTATAATTGGTTATATCTATCGTTCCGCCGGTAGCAAAATCGGGAAATAATTCGAACTTTCTGCCACGTAAATATTTTATTGAAGCTTCAATTAATTCAACAAAATTGTGCGGAAGAATTTTTGTTGCAAGACCAACAGCAATTCCTTCTGCGCCTTGCGCCAGCAGTAAAGGGAATTTCATAGGCAATGTAACCGGTTCATTTTTCCTGCTATCGTAACTCAGTTGCCATTCTGTTGTCTTGTTATTAAACGCAACTTCCAATGCAAACTTGCTAAGCCTTGCTTCAATGTAACGTGGCGCTGCCGCTTCATCACCTGTTCTTACATCTCCCCAGTTTCCCTGCGTTTCAATAAGCAGTTCTTTTTGCCCGAGATTTACCAATGCATCACCGATACTTGCATCACCATGCGGATGATATTGCATACTCTGCCCGATGATGTTGGCAACTTTATTAAAACGGCCATCATCCATTTCTTTCATGGCATGCAAAATCCGCCGCTGTACCGGCTTTAAGCCATCTTCTACAGCAGGCACTGCTCTTTCCAAAATAACATAACTGGCGTAATCAAGGAACCATGTTTTGTATTGTCCGCTTACACCGGAATCGCTATGGAGGTAATCTTCTTTAATTTCTTTTGCCATTTTTAAGTATCAATAACCGTATATAGTTTTAAATAGTTCTAAATAATCAATTTACTTGCCTTAGCCCCATCGGGGCGCAATATCAGTAGCAGCAAAAAATAAACTATGATTAGCTCCGTAGGAGCGATATATTCTAACATAATAAAATCAATCATAAAATTCAAACAAATAGTCATTGTCATATTCAATTTCAAACTTCTGCATGAATTCAATATACGCTTCTTTAAATGATCTTCTTTTATGATGTTCTCGTTGATTTAAAATATAATTGACCACATTTGGTGCCTGTGATTTTGAATAAGAAAATGCACCAAAACCGGTTTGCCATGCAAATTCTTTTACAAAATTTTTTTGTTTGATAAATGAAGAAGAGTTGGATTTTATATCTCTTACTAAATCTGAAATTGCGATATCAGGTTTCATACTTACAAGGATATGTGCATGATCCGGCATACAATAAATAGCATACAGCTTTTGCTTTTTCTCTTTAATAATTCCCGAAATATATTTTTGCAATTCATCTCTGACGGATTTTTTTATGAAGCTTTGCCTGCCCTTTACTGCGAATACTATTTGAATATATAATAGGTGTTGGACATTGTTTATAAATATATCGCTCCTAAGGAGCTAATCTAATTTTTTAAAATTCTTTTGCTACTGATATGGCGCTCCTAAAGGAGCTTTGCAGAGTTTTATCTTTTTACTCATATGGTATTCCCGACGGAGCTTTTGCTTTAACTTCAAAGTCCCTCATATTTTTGATCTCACCCTGCGCATCAAGTTTACCGTCGGCTATCATTAATTTTAACCGCCATAAAAGATAAGCATCTCCTGTAGTATTTTTTGATTTAGAATAAAATGAATGAAACAATTTATTAACTTTTTGCCAGTCGGCTGTAATGAATTTCAGCAATTCAGTATCGTAATGATCATAATCATGTTGCAACAATTTTTTTCCTCCTTCTAAAGTTCTTACACCTTTTTCTTCGTTGCATAATTTAATCCATTCATCGGAATCAACTTCAAACTCCGATGGTGATATGATTCTTGCCAGCTTTTTTGCTTTTAAAAATTCTTTGGGCTGAATTTCAAAGATGCTCGTTGGATAAAAAATATTTCCTTTCTCGTTTATAAAAGGCAAATTATTGAGATAGAGAATAAATATTCTTCCCTGGAAATCTTTTAACTGGCTCATCAGCCAATAGTATCCTGATACATCATGCTTGTTTTGTGCTGCCCAAATCCAAACTATTACCTCACTATTATTTTCCAGTCTTTCAATTAATTCTTTTAAAGTTTTGTTGTCATCCACTTCACCGGTATCAACTTTGCCATTATGACCACTTCCTTGCAAAACCTCTTTCCACCACTGTTTACGGGCTTCTGCTCCTTCTTTTGTATGAATATCTTTTAAAGGGCCAACTGCATAATCATCTTTGATCTCTACAATATCACCACTTAGCGTTTCATCTAACTCAAAACTTT